>CAIVEH010000137.1 GCA_903904855.1 uncultured Bacteroidota bacterium
AATCTCCGGACAGTTCAAATCGGATCATGGCGCAGATTGTTTTGTCGTCCTAAGGTCTGTTATTGATACAACCATAAAGGCTGGACAAAATGTTTTGAATGCACTCAGGCTTGTAGCTCTGTATGGGGCTGAATAGTTACATATTTTATCAATATCATCAACTCAAAAAACATCTTTTGATATTATGGAACAATTTTGCCCTCACGTCTGTATAATTTAACCGTTTTTCTACCTTTACCTTATGTTCTATTCATTCAAAGGGTTTATACCGGTTGTGCATCCTTCATCCTTTGTGCATCCGCTGGCGGCTGTAACAGGTAATGTGATCATAGGCTGCGATGTCTATGTAGGGCCCGGAGCTGCCATCAGAGGCGACTGGGGCGGTATTGTAATCGAAGACGGCTGCAATGTGCAGGAGAGCTGCACAGTGCATATGTTTCCCGGCTTTACCCTCACTTTAAAGACTGGCGCTCATATCGGCCATGGTGCCATAATCCATGGCGCAAACATTGGCAGGAATGTATTGGTTGGCATGAATTCGGTTATAATGGACGAGGCGGAAATAGGTGACGAAAGCATCATAGGCGCTATGACTTTCGTAGCTTCAAAAACAGTGATCCCTGCCAGGAGTCTGGTGGTTGGAAATCCGGGGCGCATAATAAAAGAAGTAAGCGATGATATGCTCGCCTGGAAAACCAAGGGAACACGCCTTTACCAGATGCTTCCGGCCGATTGCCATCAGTCTCTTATTGCCTGCGAACCTTTACAGGATGTACCAGTAAGCAGGCCCGCACAGGAAGTACTATATGAACACTGGAATAAACTCAATAAAAAATAAAATGGCTGAAATCCTTTAGATTGCAGCCATTTGATTAAATCAATTTCTATTTTTTTTCGGCTTACCTCCATGTATTACCAGGATTTGGGCTGTCCTCAAACCTCGGACACATAATAGGATCGCGTGGATTCTTTTTATGATTGTAACTTCCTCTCACATACAATGTAATTTCAGTAGCGCCTGCTCCACCTGCCTGCGACCCAAGCGAGGAGTTATTTACATCGTAAGAGAAACCTAAAGAAGTATTCTTGAAGTCAATTTTAAATGTAGGGATTATAGCATCCTGATAACGTGCCATCATCCCGAAATCGAAAGCAAAAATACTGGGCAGGCCCACTTGTAATGCACGATAGGTAAAAAACCCTCCAAAAAGAAATTCAGAATAAGGGTGCTGGTTGCTATAGTTGGCATGAGCAGTGAAACTGAAGCTCTCGGTGATCGGCATATGGAAACCGGCATTCAATTCTACCTTCATAGGTAACTTTATCAATACATTGCCGCCACTGAAGATTTCGGTTGGACTGTTAATATGATAAACGGCTACGCCAAGGTAGTAGTTAAGCGTACTCTGAAGATCAAGTGAACTGTTCAGGCTGATACCGGCGCCCACATCATAATTGTGCAGGCTTTTATAGGTAGCAGTTTCCATAGTAGGGTTGGTTGAAAGATACTCACTATTCACATACTGACTGCTGAAAGTCATCAGTGTCTGGTCCACATTCCTTGATAAATATCCACCGGTAAAACCTACTGATAAATAGGTATTGTGAACATCCTCAAGCGCTTTATTGAAAGCAACAGCAGGATAAATCTGCGTACTTCTGAAGTTGATGGAACCAGCCTGATCATAGGTAGCTGCCAACCCGAAACTTACATAATCACCAGCCTCCCTGTTAACCAGAACGCGGGTTTCTCCGGCAATCATTGTTGTATTAAATGGAGTTGTAACACTGCCCCATTGGCTGCGGTAATCAATACCATATTTATATTCCCCGCTGAATACCCCGGTAAGAGCAGGATTATGGAATATCTCATTCTCATAAAACTGAGAGAAATGTATATCCTGAGCATAGGAAGCACAGGACACGCATGATAGAATAGTTCCGGAAAGTATAATTAAAATTCGCTTCATTTTTCCTCTTTTTTCTCTTATTAATAAATTACCGCACTATGGAAATATTACCCTGGTATTTAAATATTGGTCCGCCAAGTTCGCACTGGGCATGTACAATATACACAAACACATCAGGTTCCAGTACAAGGCCTTTGAAAGTACCATCCCAGCCAAATCCTGCGTTATTGGCAGGTACATTATCAGCCTCAAATACTAACTCGCCCCAGCGGTTATAAACCTGCAGCAATGTCACTACACTTATACCCTTTCCGCTTACATAGAAACGGTCATTAATGCCATCTCCATTAGGTGTGAAAGTATTGGGTATAAATATCTGGCTGTTATCGCAAATCATGTTCAACCTGATGGTATCCTGATCAACACAATGGTAAATAGATGAAACAGTTACTGTATAGGTTGTATTAACTGTCGGAGTAGCTACTGGATTCTGACAGCTGTCGCAGGACAAAGTAGAGGATGGCTGCCAAGCATAAAACAACACAGGTGTATTGTCCACAGAAGCAAAAAGCTGTGTTGGCGTCCCGGCGACTATCGTCTCAGCGAACGGATACAAATTGATACCTGGATAAGGTTGAACAAACACTGTAACCTTCATAGTTGTATCAAAGCAGGCATTCTCAACCACATGTACTTTGTAGGTTGTAGTAACTGTTGGTGAAACAATCGGATCCCAGATATTCAGAGCACTTATAGCAGTATCAGGCGACCATGTAAATACTGGTATATCCAGGTTGCTCGTAACACTATGGCTGTACGCATATAATTGTGCACTTGAACCAAGACAAATATTGGTATCCTTGATAATGCTGTTCACGTTGGTATCCAGAACTGATACTTTAACTTTCACAGAATCGTGACAACCGAAAATAGAAGTTGCTGTTACTATATACACAAGATTGCTGGTATCATTAATGATCGGGTTGTAAACCGAATCATTGGAAATAAACAGGTTTGGAGACCATGAGAATTTAGTTGTGGAGTTATCTGTATTGGTAGTAGTGGCATGGAATTGCATAGGAGTACCATAACAGAGTACAGCCGGATTCGGAGTTACTTCTACCAGTGGCAACGGGTTCACCGTTATTTTAAATACCACAGAATCCTTACAGCCCATATCATCAATAGCAATACCAGTGTAGGTAGTGGTAAAATCGGGGGTAGCAATTGTAGTATCACAGATTGTACAGTTAAGGCTGGCCACCGGATTCCATTTGAAGTAAGTACTGTCTCTGCCTGATGCCATCAGCGTATCGCTTTCCCCACGGCAGATACTGTCTCGGCCTAATACCTTCATATGGATGAAAGTACTGTCTACAAGTACAGTTATCGTATCTGTGCTGTCGCAGCCATACTGGGACGTACCAGTAACGGTATAAGTAGTAGTCAGTGTAGGAGATGCTACTACTGTAGTCCCGGTAGTAGCGCTCAATCCAAAGGATGGGGACCAGGTATAGGTACCACCCGGACCTGCACCACCGGCAGTAATTGTAGAACTTGCACCAATACATATCCATGACGGATGTGTCTGAGATAATGTAATTGTTGGTATCGGCACAACAGTAACAACTATCTGTGAAGAGCAGGAGTGAGTAGGCAACGTATAAATAATTGTATCAACGCCTAGTGACATTGCGTGAAGTGTGTCGGTAGACCCTGATCCGGTCACAATAATATGGCCGTTAACAGCAGTCCAGGTGCCACCAATTGTGGCATCTGATATGATTTCTGTACGCCACAGGCATATAGTTGAACTACTTACAATAGGCGTAGGTGTTGAATCAACAACTATAGACCTTGTAATAACGCATCCTACATTAGATGTGTATTTCAGGGTATCCGTGCCAACTGTAAGACCATGTATGTATACCGTGGAATCTATACCGGTAGGCGTCAGGAATGCATGACCATTATATAATAACCAGGTGCCACCAGGAGCATGGCCGGTGTCAACAATGGTAGTACCAGCGCAAACACTGTCCGGGCCAGTAATAGTAGGCAACGGGTTAATGGTAACTGTCAGATAAGCTGTACATCCTGTAGCTGCAATATGATAGGTAATAGTGTCTATTCCGGCGACCATACCACTATCGGTTGCAGAAGAACCCGATGGAATTATCGGTGCAATATTGGTAATACTATCCAGATTATGGTGCAATACATTCCAGACACCTGTTCCGGGTGTGGTATCTGAAACAAACAGATCACTGTGTACGCAAACCCTGCTGAGGCCTGATACTGTTATAGGATAAAGCACATTGATTTTCACACGGAAAAATCTTTGACAGCCTGAACCCGGATAAGTATATACAACCGTATCCCAACCGGCATGAAGACCGGTCAGAACTCCTGTAAGCGGATTGATGGTGGCGTTGCCATTCGTTACACTCCACACACCGGTTATTAAAGTATTGGAGTCGGTAAGGTGAATTGTATCACCCATACACACAGAGTCGCGGCCGTAAATAGGACCGGGCAGCGGATTGACGGTTATCTGAACAGCTGCATTACAGGTTGTAGGTAATGTATAAATAATAGTTGCTAACATAGTCCCGACACCATGAACCCAAGCTAAAGTTGGCGAGATAGGTGTAACAGTAGCAACGGAAGGATCTGAACTACTCCAGGTACCACCGAGTGTTAAATCTGATACAAGGAATGAATCACCTATACATATTACCGGGCCAGGTGAAGATATCAGTATATTCGAAACCGGGTTAATGGTTACAGAATAAGTTGTAATACACCCATTCATTGTAATATAGCTGATAGTAACTACGCCACCTGAGATACCATGCAAAATAGCTGAATCAGAATTTGGTCCGATGGTTGCCTTGGAAGGATCGCCGCTCACCCACGTTCCGGCAGTAGGACAATATAGCATTACTGAATCGCCCTGACATAAGTGATTAATGCCGGAAATAGGTGGTAATGGCCAAACATAAAATGGCATGATTACATAACATCCCCCAGGTCCTGTGTAGGTAACAAGAGTGGTACCGGTAGAAACTCCTGTAATAACTCCTGTTAATGGATTGATGGTGGCAGTTGTGGTACTCCATACACTCCAGGTGCCGGAAGCTACAATATTGTGAAGTACTGTACTTTGTCCTTCGCATACTGATGTATCGGAAAAAATAGGACCGGGTATCGGATTAACTGTAACTGTAAGGGAGACACTGCACCCTGAAGGATTAGTATAAGTAACAGTAGTAAATGACGCCGTAGCTCCTGCAACTCTTGCAGAATCAGGATAAATACCAACATGAGTCAATATTGAAGAATCAATAATCCATGTACCTCCTGTAGTAGATAAGTCAGTATACAATACTGTATCACCCAGACAAATATTAGTTGGCCCTGTTATAGGCGGTGGCAATGCATTTACAGTAACAACATAACCCGTACGGCAGCCTGTAGCTGTAATGAAATAATATACTGAATCTACACCAATGGATATTCCTGCCATAAGAACCGTAGGGAATGCGCCCGTAGAGTCTACATGCAGGATAAGTCCTCCGGAAACAGTATACCATTTACCGCCGGTTGAGGTATCTATCAAACTCGATACTGCGCCAACGCAGATTGAATCCGGCCCTGTAATCAGACCAGGCAGCGGATTTACAGTTACTGAATAAGTGGACACACAATGACCAGGCAAAATAGTATAAGTAACAATAGTAACACCTGCGCCTACCCCAACAAGTGAACCGGAAATAGAATCAATAGTAGCTACCGATGTGGTGCCTGATGTCCATTTGCCACCGGCAGTGCCATCTGATAAAACAATTGAATCACCAACACATACTACATGAGGGCCTGTAATAGAGTCAGGCAATGGATCAACAGTTACAGTAATGGTTTGGGCACAGCCATCAGGTGCAGTATACGAAATCAGGCTGGTGCCCGACATACCTGCTACTCCGGCCACAGTGGTAGTATCACCGGTAGTTGGAAATACCGTAACAATGCCGCCTGAAACACTCAACCAGGTACCACCTGGTGTAGCATCAGCTAACCGGAAAGATGCGCCGCTGCAAATCTCGTCAATTTCATCTACCATAACTATAGGCGCTGGCAGAGCAAGAACGGTCATTGTAGTATCGGTAATACAGCCAGTACTAAAACCACCCGGGATTGTATATTCTATTAAAGTGGTGCCGGGAGTGATACCACAGAATACACCCGATGTAGATATGCTGCCAACGGCAGGAGTAACACTTGTCCACGTACCGGGAACTGAAGCATCAGTAAGCGTTACACATGAACCCTGACATACCTGATAAGGCGGAGTCTGAATTGGAGCTGGCAGTGGATCGACTGTTATTGTCGTCTTGGTTTGACAACCAGTTGGGAATGTATACCAGAGTGTATCTACACCTGGAGCATGGGCAAATACCTTACCTGTCCCTGTTCCTATACTATTACTTACAGTAAGCCCGGAACTATTAAATATTCCATAGCTCAATCCGGAAATGCCACCTGTTGCGAGAATAGTATCATACCATGCACACATGTGACCTGGGAAGCCCGGAATAGAAAAAGTAATTGGAGCAGGATTTGGATTGACAACGATGTTGCCCGGATAGGTGGACGAACAGCCACCCACTGTATACTTAACTATGGCGGTACCAGAACCTACACCACAAACTGTGGCAGTGGTCCCTGACCCGGTAACAGTGGCAACACCCGGTGTTGTGGTACTCCATACACCACCAACAGGACCGCTGGAAACGGTAATACAACTTCCAATACAAACGGAGGATGGCCCTGTTATTGTAGTTGGTATAAGCGACAGATTACCAAAATTGGTTGCACCTATACCAGTACCAATGGTGATACCTGTAATGCCTGTAGACACTGAAGCATAAATATTGCCAGGCACGGAAAAAGGAGAAAGTGCCTGAACCTGCAAACCAGTAATAGTAATGGCATCGTGATTAGTATTTCCTAACACCGAAATGCTGCTGAAAGTAAGTGCGCCTGATGTAAGTGTAAAGGCTGGAACTGCTGTAATATCACCACCCCCTGCAATAGTAACGACTGGAGTAAAAGCAATGCAAAACTGCCAGCCTGCCGGCGGGTTAATGGTAATACCATCAGTGCCAGGCGCAAAGTCAGTGTTCAGAGTCTCAGTAATGCTGATCGGACCCAACGCCGTACAGGAAGGCGCAGATCCTCCCACTGCTGTACTGCTGCAAATATTTGTCCCTCCACCGGCAGGGCCTACAACAACTTGTGCCATAGTGATGTAGCTCATACTTGATAGGGTAAAAGCTAACATTAACAGTCTTAAAGCTCTCTTAGTTACGGAGTTCCGTATAGCTTTAGCTGCGATCAGTTGATAATAAAGTTTTTCCATGAGCTAAATCCTTAAATAAACAGTCATTTTACCACAAACGGGTGGTAAACATACTAAAAATTGTATTAGAGACCGAAAGTTACATTAATTTTTTGGGAAAACAAGAATCATTTTTTAAGGTATACTATTTTATTTTACTATCAATTGCAAAAATAGACTCAAATAAATATTTAGATATACGTATTGAGCGGCTATTTTGTTTTCCACTATTCACATTGCATAATTGCATATTTCAGAGAGTGTAAAGATTTTTTTCACTAAACTTATAAATTCAATTTATACTTCAAACCAAATAATCGTTATTTTTTACCGACTACCTCAATCCCTGTCATATAAATATGCTGGTCGCAATCATTATCGGGAGTGGTATAGGTAGGGGTAGCGGAACCCAGATCGAGGCCTGTAAGCATACCATCTGCACTAATAGAAACATTGGCGCTAATTGAGCTCCATTTGCCACCTTTTACGGATTCAGGAAGCAGCATCTTTTTCCCTTTCATCACATTCCCTTCCGGATATATAAATTTCACAACGGGGCAAGTACTAATTTTTCTTATTCTATGGCAGTTGCCGTCAGCGATCAGCAAGCCACCATCTCCAGCAAAACTGATAAAGGTGATATACCCGAAAGTGGCATTTACGGGATTGCCTCCGTCACCAGCAGTCCCCTGATTACCATTACCGGCTACTGTGGTTATTATTCCTTTTTTATCAATTTTCCGGATTCTGTTATTCCCGTTATCGGCAAAATAAATAGTACCTGAATCATCAACTATTATGCCATAAGGTTTATTCAGCCGGGCATATAATGCGGACCCGCCATCGCCCGAAAAACCTGCGATCCCAGTACCTGCTATGGTTGATACTTTGCCTTTACCGTCTATTTTCCTGATCACATGGTTCAGCCGCTGCACAAAGTATATGTTTCCTTTCCGGTCATTGGTTATTCCATCCACGGTGCCAATAGCAGCTTTTCTGGCATCAAGGCCATCGCCTGTATACCCTTCTGTTCCGTTTCCGGCAATGGTATTTATTATTCCGGCCTTATTGATTTTACGGATACGTTCATTACCTGCGTCTGACAGATAAATATTCCCAGCCGGATCTATAGTCAGAGAGGTAGGGATAAGCAATTCGGCATTTGTGGCTGGCCCGCCATCGCCACTGAAGCCGCCACTTCCCCGGCCGGCAATAGTTGTAATGATACCGTTTTTATCTACCTTACGCACACAGTTATTGCCCTGATCTATAATAAGCACATTGCCATCGTGGTCCACAATCACATCATTAATCCAGTGGAATTTTGCCTGCCGGGCCTGGCCATGGTCGCCGAAATATCCGTGTTCACCGGTACCGGCAAATGTGGAGATAATGCCTTTACTATCAACCTTGCGTATTATATTATTGTTATTGTCAGCAATATACATATTGCCCTTAATATCTTCAGCCATACCGAGGGGTTTGTTCAGTTTGGCAGCACGGGCTTTCCCGCCATCTCCTCCAAAACCCTTTATGCCGCAGCCTGCAACAGTAGATATCCGCTGGGCAAAGAGTGGCGCATATATACCATGCAGTAACAATATAATTAGAAATGCGTGTCTGGAGTTCATAAAAACAGGTTGATTGAGATCAAATATATTGAAAATAAATTAGCCGCTTTCGTAGAAACCCAGTTACTATAAATTTCAAAAGGATAGAGAGATAGTGCGAGCATTTAAAAGGTATAGTTTATTGAATAGCTCAAAATATTTTCATGCTTTTAGCGTTATAATTACTAGCTTGCCTTTGATTATGAAGTTATATTTTACTTTACTGCTTGCCCTGATATCTTCAGCTTTATATGCACAGCAGGATACTACCGTTAAAAAAGTGCATAAAATGCACGCTACCTATTTCAAAAATGCAGTGGCTGCAACAGCCGCGCTGGGATTTATTGACAATAACAGGCAAAATTATACACTGCCGGCCGGTTTCAGTAAAGGAGGTATCAGCGGTTTTATACCTTTTTTTGCCAAAATAGAATATGGACTAACAAACAATATAAGCCTGGGTGCAACTTTCTGCTACGATGCTTTTGTTTACAATAATCTTCAGAATTATACTGGCAACAATGGACCTTTTACACGCTACCGCACCAACAATACACGGATACTAAATGGTGGCTTAACAGCGTACTATCATTTCAGCAAGGTCCTTCACAACAAGCAAATTGATCCTTTTATTGGCGCAGGCCTTTCGTTGAACAATATCAGGTATCATGCTTACCCTCAGGGTGACAGTACGACAATAAAAATCGACCATAATGTTACCCCGTATTTCAAAGCAGGGGCACGATATTATGTTACCGACCAGTTCAGCATCTTTGGCGATGCAGGCTATGATAAGCAGGCTATAATAACTCTTGGATTTTCGTGCAGGTTTTTTACCAACCGGAGATTATAAACCAAGAATTCAATTACTTCACCTTACTGATCTCACGGCATTAATGTCTTTGCAGCAGACACAAACGGCAAGTATTGTGGACCAAAGAAGTACTGAATTGGCAACTACAAAACATTTCCCTAGTAAATGTTGAAAGTTACTGAAAGCAGCAAGGGTGAACAGAATAAACTAATTGTAAGCAAACCTGCGTGGTAGCCTGTGCCTGTGTAAGATTTAGACGGTTTCCGTTGTATAATAGAATTCAATGGGCCATCTAGCCTACTAAGGTTGAGGTGTATTTCCAACTACTACTTTAATACTTAGTAAGGTGCGTAAATAGATTTTACTTCGATCTCGAAATAAGGATTGTCATCACCTTCGAAAGAGATATCGTAAAGGTGAACTGAGATATCGTCATTTACATAAATGTGCTCCATGTAGTGCTTGTGCGCCCTTCTTACCAACCTGGTTTTATAATAAGTCATACCAGCAACAACCTGAGCCTTAATTTTTTCGTAAGCTTCTTTGTTGGCTGTTTCGAACTTGATAGCTATGTGGCTGTGATAAGAAAAACCATCGTCATAGTAGTGGCAGTATGAAAGTACATCTGTTCCCTTGCGGTAAATGGTACACCTTTCGTTATACTCGAGATGATCAAGCTCATAACCCTTCTCATGTGCCTTGGTTTCGAAAGCAGGAAAATCTTTTTTCCTCAGTTTGGCCAATTCGTCAAATGAGAAATCCTGTCCGGAAGAAACCAAACTAAATCCAAAAGCAAATAAAAAAAGGAAAGCGATACTTTTCATGTTAAGTAATTATTTATGCCGAACAAATATAATGGCAATAAAGGGAATAGTGAAATATTTGAAAAAGATTTTTTGGTCTGCCTACTACCGACTCAGAATTAAGGGTACAGATTGTTTGCCGATATGCATGAATATACATGCCGTTCCGCAAGCCTGATTACGGATAAAAAGGATAAATATTACATATATCTTCTCATTATTTAGTTTTATTGCCGTACAATTGTAAAGCTTATCAGAAACCAGAATTGAAAAAACAACATAAGTAAAGTCGATTAAATAAAGTACACCAAAATATTTTGTAATATTGTAAAACTAAAGGGTTTTACAATGAGAGATT
>CAIVEH010000138.1 GCA_903904855.1 uncultured Bacteroidota bacterium
AAAACATGATTTTCAAAACGAAGCCTCCGTGAGTCGCACAGAATAAAATAATGCCGGAAAAACTCAACCATTTTTTCTCGATTTTGCTAAAAAACGCTCAAAAACCAGAGGGGCTGAATAGTAACAAATTTTTTATCTAAACATCCTGAACTAAAAAATGACAAAGCAATCGAAGGTGTGCTATTGAAAGGAGAAGATCCGGCATGGAAACAATTTTTCAAATACATGAATTCCCTGGTACCAAAACAAAAACATGAACCTAAGACTAATCTTGCAGGGGATTCAGTACCTCGTGGGTGAGCAATTTCAATCTAAAAGAATATTTTGACAAATAAAAGCAAAATGAAACCACACAAGTTATTTGCACTGGTCTTTTTTTCATTGCTGACACATTCATTGTTTGGACAGAACCAAAGAGAACAGCTGCAACAACTCAACTCACAGTTACGAAATTCGCCAGTATTTTTACAAGCTGCTTTGCGTGAAAAAATTATTGCTGTTGTACTAACAATGAACCCCAAACCCACCATACCTGATTCAGTTATCCTGGCTGAAGGTGGAGCTGAATATGCCTTTAAACATGCTCAGAATATTTCTGATTTTTCTGATGCCGCTAAGCAATATGAAAAAGCTTTGTTGATTGCACCGTGGCTTGCCGTTGATTATTTTAATTGCGGTGTAGCACACGAAAAGGCAGGTGAGAATAAAGAAGCCATTTTGAACTTTAATTTTTATTTAATGGCTTCTCCTGGCGCAAATGATGCCCAGGATGTAAAAAAACGAATAGGTGGCTTACAATATGTAATGCAAAAGGCTGTAGAAGAAAAAGAAAAAGCTGAGAAAGAAGCAAATAGCCCAGAAGCTAAATTAGATAAATTTCTTACAAGCCTGGATGGTAGAGTATGGAAATGCGATCATAGCTATGTTAAAAATACTGTCGGGGGCAGAGAGTGGACTGATAGTTATGTAGGTCACACTTATATCGCAATTAAAGGTTATAATATAAGTTATTTTAGTATTTATAAAGATTATCAGACAGATGATGGTGATCGCCATCAAATTCAGAATGTTGATTATGATCCCAATATGAAACCTGACTGGACAGCTACATTAACAGGGTATCAATTCAATGGAGATTTAACATCGCATCCTCCAATCACTACTGAAAGTAATATTTTTACTATTAGTACTAATGGACAATCAATAAATAACGAAAAGATAGCAACATGGGATGGTGGGTCACAAAAGTCAACAGTTCATTTCATTCGCATGAATTAATGGAAAAAGCAATCTCAAATGAAACTATACGCATTAATGACATTGATCTATTTTTCTTTGCTCACTCATTCATTGTTGGGTCAAAGTAATGGAACAATAATCCCGGAAGAAGCCCGGCGGCATTTCGTTATGGGTACTACACTTTTCAAAGATGCAAAAACACAATCTGATTTTTCGACGGCAGTGAATGAATTTAAACAAGCCACTGATCTTGCACCACAATGGCCGGATCCACTTTATAATCTTGCCTTGGCAAAGGAGGCTACAGGAGATTTTGCAGGTGCAATAAGTGATTTGAAATCTTATAGGAAATTTATACACACAGATGTTGAATTGCGCTCTGTTCAAGACAAAATTTATGCACTGGAAGCCAAAGCAAAAAAAGTTATCAGTAAACAAGAAGAAGAGCTAAAACCAACTTTATAACGTATCATTTTTATGATGATTTTAATGATAACCGGAATTTATGGCCCATATATAATTACAGGGATGGGTTATCGAATATTGAGAATGGTCGGATGCGAATTGATCAAACATCAATTGAAAAAAGAAATATAGGTAAATTTTTCGTAAAAACTTTTCCTATCTATAGGACAAAATCTTTCGAAATGGAAATTACTGTAAAATGGGAATCAGGTGAATCAAATCAGGGCTTCGGTGCGGAGTTTTGTTCAGATGAAAATAGAAGAAATAGATATATTTATGGTATAGCTTCAAATGGAGGATACATAATTGCTCATTGCGAAAATAGGGGCGATTATTATTATGATGTAGAGTCTCAAAGTGATTACATTAATTTAGGTTCATCAGACAATACATTAAAGATTATTTCAAAAGATAACACTATTATGTTTTATGTAAACAATAAATTTCTAAAACAACTCACATTTAATGGTGGTTATGGTCAAGATTTTGGAGTATTTGCCAACTCTGGTACAAAAGTAAGTTTTTCAATATTTAAATTATCAGGAGAGAAAGAATGAAATACAACCCACTGAATCCCCACTGGTCCTGACTTGTAACATTAAAAATAAACGACTCTGGTCGAAGGATTTCCTTCGTCCCACTATGCCAAAGCCTCGGCTTCCGAAACATTATTTTTGTTGTCCTCCTCTCCAAATCCCATCATGAGCACCAATATAATCCCTTTAAAACGGCATTTGTAATGCAAAAGCTCAGTATCTTTTCCCTTAGTTACCTCTTTACTTAAAGTATAACATCAAATAGACATTATAAACCGGCATTGGTATTCTTTGCGGCCTTAAAAATGACGTTTGCTTATTGCACCTTCGCGCCTTAACGTGAGATTTTTTCATGCCGTTCTTTATAGTCTGATCGGCATAACACACTTAAGATGTAACGCACTACCAAAGCATTGCACACCTTAAAGGTAAAAATCTATCCACAACATTTTTTTACGCCAAAACCCTTGCCCCGCCTGCATTTCACCCACTTCGCATACCCGATTTTGTGGATATCTTCGTTTTATTATTACAAATCCCCTCATGACCTTTGTAGTAAATTTCAACCTATGATGACTGAAAATCAACAGAAAGCACACAATCTCTTTTTCCAGACCGACCTCAACCAGCAACAAATAGCCGACCTGATAGGTGTTAACCGAAAAACACTCTACGGCTGGATCAAACAGGGCAAATGGCTCCGCGCAAGACACATCGCAAACTATACCCCCACCGTTCTGGTCGGACAATACTATGAACAGTTGGGCGCCTTGAATAACAGGATCGCGGCCCGCGATGAGCCCATCCCCACAAAAGATGAAGCCGACATAATGCGCAAAATCAGCATAACCATTGAAAAGATAAAAAACGATAAAATGCACGTATGCGACATCATCAATGTCTTTGAAGATTTTACCAATACGCTCCTCAGGAAGGATCTCGATCTGACACAGCAGGTAATGCAACACATGGACGAATACGTTCACGACCACATGGACGATTGCGACATTGATAAAATAGCCCGCCTGGATATGGAATTGGAAAGGGAATACCAGCAATGGGTAAATTCACATCCCCTACCCGATCCATCAGTCGAAGAAGGGACAAAGGAAAAACAGCCAACTGTAAATTGCCAACTGCCAACTGAAACGCTACTTCCAACTGAAAACTGCGAAGTGAAAAGTAGGGTGCAAAATAGGGTGTACCACAAACCGGGTAATCCGCATAAGCAATTGAAAATAAACTATTTAAACCAAAAACAAGACAAAAATTTATCCACAAACAAAAATAAAAAACAGGGTGTATCCCCCACCCCGCAAAACCGGAGAGAACGCCGCCAGCAGCAAAGAATCCTCCAAACCAAAGCCAATAACAACAAAAGAAAATGATACCCAAAAAGACAATTATCTGCAATAAGTAACTCCTTCAGAAATAATAGTCAATTGCAATCATCGCACTGAAGGGTAATGTCCTTAAAATTGAAAAAAATAGCTCTGAAAGAGAGAAATATAACAGTCGGGGGTGAAGCCCCGGTTACATAACATCAACTAAAAAGCCCTGCAGGGGCGAAATATTTTTTTTTTAAAAACCACTAATTTCATTGCCTTAATGACATAGTTCAAAAAGGGCAAAATCCTATGAAATGCCGCATTTGCCAATTACATCAGAAGAAAATGATTACAACCCTTGCAAAATGTTTTTTTTACATAGCCCATGGTTTCAACCATGGGTACAAATTAAAGTAAATTGAGTGAACCGTTTCAACGGTTTAAATTTAGTACCTGCTTTTTAATTTGATGGCTAGAGCGCCTAAAGGAATTTATACTCTAAGCCGCATAAAATTATGCATTGCAATCTTTGATGGCTTTGCGGTCTTGCTTTTATATAACACCTATTATCATTTGATTGGTTTGCGGCTTTGCGTGAAACTATCATTGCACAATTTTACACACCGAGCAGTATAACCAACTTTTATCTGAAAATTAGGGTGTGCAAAAAAACGGATTCCATAGATCAGATCAACGCCCTATGAAATCCTTTCGTACATTTCAGAAAAATTGTTTTTAAAAAACAGAATAAGTATTTTTGACTATAAAATCATCCATTACCTATGAGAAATCTGGTAGTATTATCAGTTTGCTTACTGATATTTTCATTGTCCTGTGGCAAAAAATCAAATAGCCCTGTTTCCAACAATGCTGTTCCTACGCTTACAACAGATACTGTTATGCTTGTTAACAGTACTTCTCTTATTTGTGGAGGAAATATTACTTCCGATGGTGGCGCAGCTGTCTCCGGAAGAGGTGTGTGCTGGAGTACCAGCCATTTACCTACAACCGCTTTGGCTACAAGAACCAGTGATGGTAGTGGCACCGGAGTTTTTACCAGTAACGTAAGTGGTCTGATATCTGGCACTACATATTACCTGCGCGCATATGCAATCAATAGTCAGGGCACCGCATATGGCAATGAGCAGGTATTTACTACCCCGGCTCAGGTTATTCCCACTGCACCGGTTGTTACCACCTCTCCTGTAACCGATGTAGCCGGATACACGGCTTACTGTGGCGGCGTTGTAGTCAGTGGTGGTGGCGCGGTCGTTTCTGCCAGAGGAGTATGCTACGGTACAAGCCCGGGACCTACTATATTGGGTACCCGCACTTCAAATGGTTACGACACGGGCAGTTTTACAAGTTATATCTCATCGCTCAATACAGGTACTAAGTACTATGTTCGCGCCTATGCTACTAATAGTATCGGAACTGCTTATGGTGCTGAATTTACTTTCACCACGCTGTATGCTATCGGAACAAGTTACGGTGGAGGCATAATTGCCTATGTTTTCCAGCAAACTGATCATGGCTATAATCCAAATGTTGTGCATGGACTTATCGCTGCGCCATCCGATCAGAGTACAGGCCTGCCATGGGGATGTATGCGTTCAACTTTTGTAGCCTTAAGCAGTGGTGTCGGTTACGGCCAGGACAATACTACTGGCATCGTGAATCTGTGTGGCGCTGGGGTAGATTATGCTGCCGGCTTGTGCGACAACCTGGTTTTGGGCGGATATTCCGATTGGTTTCTACCCAGTGTTAATGAGCTCGACATGCTCTACCAAAGCCATATTATTGTTGGTGGTTTTGCAAATGATTTCTACTGGAGTTCAACTGAGACAAGTTACGGATATGCATATGTACAGAACTTTGCAGATGGTACCCAGGGCCAGGGGTTAAAAAGTAATACTAACCATGTACGGGCAATCAGGTATTTTTAAAAGATAAAGAATTGAATGCAAGTGAATGCATCAGGAATTGCGTTTATTGGTTTTCTTAAACAGGTGGATTACCATTGCTGCTACTACTTTCTAAGCACTCTGTATACCTTCAGCAACTTTTATTTACACTAACCTTAATTAACGTAATTAATTGGAACATTACCCTTAAATTTGTCGACTAATCTTTATAAATGGTACAAACAAATTATATCCATGTGCCTTATGGCAGAACAGTTCATGGCGAAGAAGAAATAGCTGCAGTAGTGAATGTATTGCGCACTTCTACGCAAATGGGTAAGCATGTGCGCGAAATGGAAGAACGCGTGGCTGCACTCTATAACAAGAAAGCAGGCATAATGGTGAACAGTGGTTCATCGGCCCTGTACCTTGCTGCCGACCTGCTGAACTATGAAGCTGGTTCGGAGATCATTACGCCTGCGCTTACTTTCTCGACTACAGTAGCTCCCCTGGTGAAAAAGGGATGGCTGCCTGCATTTGTAGATGTAGAAGAGGGTACATACAACACCGACGCCAATAAGGTTGAGGAAATGATTACACCTAAAACCAAGGCTATGGTTATTCCCAACCTCATGGGTAACCTGCCCAATTGGAAACAATTACGGGAGATAGCCGACCGGCATAACCTGTTTGTACTGGAAGATAGCTGCGATACCCTGGGCGCCGAGATTGACGGAGCATCCAGCGGGCGTTTTACAGATATGAGCGCTACTAGCTTTTATGGTTCGCACATTATCAACTGCGGTGGTAATGGCGGTATGCTATGTGTAAACAGCGACGCATTCTACGACCGTGGCCGTTTATTGAGAAGCTGGGGCAGGAGTTCATCACTGTTTGTAGAGAGTGAGAAGATTGAGAATCGCTTTAATGTGGAAGTTGATGGCATTCCTTATGATGCGAAATTCGTATTTGAGGAGCCGGGATACAATATTGAGCCATCCGAAATGGGTGCTGCTTTCGGGCTGGTGCAATTGGGCAAGCTGGCTAACAATCTGGATGTACGCACGGAGAATTACCGCCGCATGAGGGAGTTCTTTGAGCAATATGAGGAGTTCTTTATTCTGCCAAAACAACTGCCAAACTCACGTACGGGATGGCTGGCTTTTGCTACCACATTACGTGAAACTGCGCCATTTATCCGCCGCGATCTCCAGATATTCCTCGAGAAGAGGAACATCATGACCCGCACAGTGTTTACAGGTAATATACTCCGTCAACCAGGCTTTAAGCATGTGCCAAGCAAAGTTGCTAATGGTGGTTATCCTGAATCCGACAGGGTGATGAGGGGCGGTATGCTGCTCGCTTGTCATCATGGGCTTAATGATGCTCAGATAAGCCATGTAATGGAGAGTGTAACTGAATTCATGAAAACAATATAATCTATGCTTGATCTGCTGATAATAGGATACCTCGCTTACCGGAACGGGCTGAAGGCAAAAACAAAGGGACTTAGTGCCATGAAGTGGGGTCTCCTGAGCTTCGCCTCTACTTTCTGCGCCCTCTTTTTCGGGATGTATTTTGTTATTGCAGTCCTTTGCAGAGATACTATCAACCTCGCACAGTATACCACTTTCAGCTATAAAGAAAGCCTTGACCTGGCCACTAAAGTAAACCAGGTATTTACTAACTATCCGTTGCGGATGGTAACTTATGAACTGATTGGTTTTGGCGGCTACCTGTTTATCAGGTATATGCTCGATCGCAAGCCAGATAAGAAGGAGCCTGAGGTTCACTGGATGGATAAACTAGGTAATAACAGCGGTGGAGAGTAATATAGAATTCTCCTTCCACCTTCAACTGGTCTAAGTGAATATTTGAAATTAAAGTTATTAATAATATAAAAAGTAAACCCAAGGTCGATTCCTTGGGTTTACTTTTGGTCCGTTATGTCAATAAGCTAAAAAGTTCAAGCCCCGATTGCATTTTACAGCATAGATATCAACGCAAGCTCGATAACATAATAAGATTTTTGAAGCAAATTATTATGGGCTAGATGGTAATCCTGAAGGGACTATATGTTTATAGAAACAATCATCTGTATCACCATGTTATAGCCTCATAAACCAATGCGCCAACAAACAAAAGGCAATAGTGACATTATAATTAGGTGAGGTAAATAATCCCTCACCTATTATTTGATTCTTTGCTATTACTTCTTGTTAATCCTTGGAGGCACTTTCCCTTTATCGGCCTGCATTTTCTGCATCTCCTCCAGTTTTTGTGCCCATTTCGAAGGAGTAGCCGGTTTGTTTTTATTCTGCTGCAATTGGGCGTGGATGGCCTTTTCGTCGATAAAGTATTTCTGGATAATGAACTGCTGTGCAATACTCAGCAGGTTGGAGAAGGTATAGTAGAAAGTAAGTGCCGCTGCCATTTTATTGAATACGCCCATCAGTATCACCGGGAAAATAAATGGCATATACTTCAGCATCGGGTTGTTGGGATCCTGAGGGGTCATGTTACGATTGTAGATAGCCAGGAACATACTCGATGCGGTCATAAGCAAAGTAAACAGGCTTACATGGTTGCCATAAACCGAGGAAAGGAATGGAATGTTGGTAGTCCAGCTCAGGATGCTGTCGTAAGTTGAGAGGTCATCGCACCACATAAAGTGCTGCTGCCTGAACTCAATAAACGATGGAAACATATAATACATGGACAGTAGTATAGGCAACTGGAACAACATTGGCAGGCAGCCTCCAAGCGGATTGACGCCAGCTGAGCGATAAAGCTTCATCTGTTCCATACTGAACTTCTGCTGGTCATCGCCGATTTTGGCGCGCAATTCGTCCAGTTCAGGCTTCATCACCCTCATTTTAGCCGAAGACAGATAGCTTTTATAAGTAAAGAACGAAAGTATCAGCCTGATGAAAATGGTCATCAGCATAATAACCAATGCATAGTTTTTAACAATCCCTGCCAGGAAATAGAATATAGGTATAAGTGCAAATTTATTGATGTATTTCACAAAGGCCATGATACCATATCCCAGTGGCACCATATCTTCCATGCTTATTTTATAGCTCTGTAGAGTGTGGTAATCGTTAGGACCTATAAACCAGCGGAGGGATGCAGTGTTGGTATTGCCACCGTTTTTAAGTGGTAATTGCAATGAAGCCTGATTCAGGGCAACTATATTTGAATCATCAGGCTTTATCATAAACTTGGTGTCCATTTTTGTGAAGCCTTCATCACAGATAAGCACTGTACTGAAATATTGTTTTCTGAACCCAAGCCATTGAGATAAGCCATCGTTATGTTTCAGTTGTTCTTCATCCTTAATTGTGAAATAATCGCCGTCTCCGTTTTTATTGTGCCAATAGATCTGAGTAGAGCCTCCTCTTGCATTCTGGCGTTCGCTGTTGATGTCTTTTTCGGTATGCAATCCTGCGGTTTGCCAGTAAAGTGGCAGGTTGGCAGCAGTGATTCCGGTAAGTACAATATTGCAGCTCATCATATAGTCGTCGGCAGGGAGAGTGTAGATAATATCCACTTTCTTTCCTCCGCCAAGATCAGCAGCGAAATCAACGGTCTTATCGCCATTAGGCAGGTTCTGAATAACCGGTACAAAGAAAAGGTCTGCGGTCGATTTGCCATTGTCGAAAGGCAGTATGGCGCTGAACTGGTTGCCCCTGCCATTGAACAGTAATAATGGCTTCTTTTCGTAGGTTTTGTAATCCTTAAGGTTGGCGGCAACAGGATAGCCCCCTTTACTGGTAAACTGCAGTGATAGTTTTTTATTCTCAAGTGTCACCATTTCTGCCTGACCATGGTAAGATGAAGGCTGAGATTTGATAAGGGCCTCGGTGGCAGAATCTTTTACCGGAGCAACAGATGCTTTTGATGTGTCTGAAATAGCTTTACTGCTATCAACTACCGGCCGTGGATGCGCTAAAGCATAGGCAACAGAATCTGCCTTTTTATGTTCAAAATATAATGTTTGTTCATGTTGGTTGTAGAACAGGTACCCTACGGCCAAAAGGAGTAAAAGAGCAAAGCCAATAACTTGATTACGATCCATGAAAAGGTAAAAATGAGGCGCAAAGGTAGGGTATTTAAGTTTATCAGTAGCAGGCTTTGCCGACCAGAAGCCTCAACTAACCGAAAAACCGTCTTATATAATTGTTACTTAGTGAATTTCAAGAGTGGAAAATTTCTTTATTTATTCATTACCTCGTGCCGGCATTTTATCAGGTCGGTATCTTTAGCCAGCTTGTCTATATGCTCCAGCATATCTTCTTCGTTGGGGTATTTGATGGCCATTTTATCAAACAGGCAATCACAGTATACTTTGGCTATTGAGTCGGTAGGCGCCCAGTCTTTACTGGCGGTTTCGGTGCAGGCAGTATAGAAAGCTCGCTTATCTTCTTCATTCCATTTTTCCTTGCAGGAGCTGATTGCAACCAGTATAAACAATAGCAGGAGTGTGGTTTTCATTTTAGAAGTATTTACTTAAATACTAAATTACTCAAAAGAATTGGTTTCTCAGCTAAATGTATAGAAACACAATTGCTGAAATACATGATTTGAATATCTGAGTTGATTTACTCCAATATATACAGCTCTGGCAGGTTACGCCCATAACCATCATAATCGAGTCCATAGCCTACCACAAACTTATCTTCTATTTCAAACGCTGTAAAGTCGGCTTTTACATCATGTTTAAGCGCCTCTGGTTTAGTAAGAAATACAGCAATGGCCACAGAAGCGGGCTGGCGGTTATAAATTTCGGGCAGGAAGGAACTAAGTGTTTTACCGGTATCTATGATGTCTTCAATAATAATAATGTGCCTGTCTTTCAGGCTTTCTTCAAGCCCTATAGCGGTTACAACATGCCCAGTAGTGGAAGTACCCTTATATGATGCCAGTTTTATAAACGATATTTCTGCTTCAATAGTCAGGCCCCTGAAAAGGTCAGCGGCAAATATGAAGGAACCATTCAGTATCCCAAGGAACAAGGGGTTCTTATCTTTATAGTCCGTACTTATTGCTCCTGCAATTTCATTTATTCTGTTGGCAATGACATCCTTTTTTATAAAAGGAATAAATGTCTTGTCATGTATAAGGACAGAATCAGTCATTAATTATTCTTTTACCTGCAGGTTCTGACCAATAACTATATGGCCATCAATATTGTTCCATTTCATCAATTGATCCAGAGTAATATTATTGCTTTTTGCAATTGAAAAAGCAGTATCTCCACGCTTAACGGTATAGAATTTATCCGGTTTCCCTGCAGTATTCACTTTTGTCTCAACCGGTGCGGGTTTGGCAGGAGCAGGCTTGAATTCTGCCTTTTTATTATCCAGGGCATTTGCCATGCTATCCAGAAAAGCTTCGAATTGAGGGTCTGGCTCTATTTTCCCTGGCGCTGGTTTTGTGGTTCTGTTATCACCATTGGTAATATTAGTAGCGGCAGGCTTAGGTTTGGGTATTTCAATAAAATCATTGCTGGATGCAATAGCCGGTTCTTCATTAATAATTATCGAATTTCTGTTATGGGCAGTTGATTCATTGACATTAACCACAGGCTTTATGCTAGCTGAATTCTGTAATTGAAGTATAGTGCCAGGCAAAGGCTCTTCATTAGGGTTCAACAGGTTCAGTTCTCTCAGGCTTTTCACCTGCATCCCTTCTTCCTGGGCTATCATCATCAGGCTTTCACCTTCCTTTACCTCATGCTGAGCGTTAGTACCCCTGGTATGCTTATGCTCAAGATAAACATACATATTGAATGGAAGCGGCCCATCGGTTAGGTCGTTAATCATCAGCAACTGCTGGTAGGTTTTGTGGTATTTCATTGCATACTGCAACAACATTTCGTCTTTGTATGCATAAAATGCCTGAAGGCCATTCACAATCACCACATGGCTTTCATCTACAGGTTTCTTTTCCACTTTCGCAACTGGAGTTGGGTTCGCCGATACAGTGACAACTGGTATGGAAGCCGATCTAGGTTTATTTATTTTAGTGCTATCAATAAGTGTATTAACTTTTGCCACTGGTTTGGCAATGGCTACCACTGGCGGCGCAGCAGTTTTTTTTGCAGTATCAATCTTTACTATGGGTTTTATGGCAGGTTGTGGTACAGAATTTGCCGGATGCATTATGGCATTTTTAGCGCTGTCTGCAATTTTTGCAAGCGCGCTGCTGGCAGCTGGTACTATAGGTTGTGTAAATTCAGGAGCCGATGTCGGTTTTTTCGAAGTATCTCTTACCGGAAGCACCTTTATTTCAGGTTCAGAGGCAGCAAGTTGATCCTGGCGCAAAGAACTGTCCAATGCAGTATAGGTATAATCCTGCAGTTTGAAATCCTCAATTATTTTTATCAGTTGCTCAGCATAAGTAGGGTTGGTAGCATAACCGCATTTCCTCAGGCATTTGGCCCAAGCTGCATAATCTGTTTGTGGCAGGCGAAGTAATGGTGCATACCGTGGATTATTGAGCAGAAGAGCCGAGTGGTCGCTGAATGACTCAGCAGCACAGGTATACTTCTTGAAATGCTCTTTGGGGGCGTCATCATCGTGCTTGTAGTAGGGACCCTGGTAGCCGTTTTTGCATTTTATTCCAAAGTGGTTGTTGGCTTCGGTCATCAGCTCACTGGCACCAGCTTCTGTTTCCAGTATGCCCTGGCCCAGGGTAATAGATGCAGGAATACCTGATTTTTTTTGTTCGAGAATAGCTAAAGTGGCATACTGATCAATGTATTTCTTTGCCCTTGCCACATAGCCCGGACTCTGGGCACTGGCCCAGGCAGATAAAAACATTATAGTAACGCAGAAAAGTATTTGTTTCATCATCTGCTGTTTTTATGAATATTTAATATTCAGAGCCGTTGCAAAAATACGAATGTTATATGGGATATGCTGTTAAAAAACCGTAAAATCGAAAGTGAGGCTGTGATCTTTAACTTAGTCTATTTGCAGCGGCTCAAAATCTGAAATAACTTCCTCCATTTTAAAACAAAATGTACTAATTCGAAAATATATTTTAATCAACTGATTAAATCTCTTGTTTAAATCAAAAATTTAATTTTACCTTTGCCATGCAAAATGAAAGCACAGCCCGAAATAGTAAAAAATGCAACCACCGAAGAGAAGATCAAGGAGGCTGCAAGGCGTGTGTTTACTACCAAGGGATATGCTGCTACCCGCACACGGGATATTGCAGAGGAATCGGGGTACAATCTTGCATTGATCAATTATTACTTCAGGAGCAAGGAGAAGTTGTTTGATATCATAATGCTGGAGCACCTGCAACTATTTATTCACAGCATAAAGGACATTGTTGATAACCAGTCGACAAGCTTGCAGGAAAAAATAGAAATACTTATCGGGCATTATATTGATATGCTGATAAAAAATCCGGAGATACCGCTGTTTGTGCTTAATGAGCTAAATGCCAATCCGGCCAAGCTTATAGAAAAACTGGGTTTTAACCAGATTGAGAATGACAATGTATACCTGGTGAAACAATGGAAGGAACTGGCCGGCGCAAAAAAAACGCTTACAATTAATCCTATGCACATTGTTATGAATGTTCTTTCAATGACTATATTCCCTTTTGTAGCAAGCCCATTGCTAAGGGATCGCGCAGGGATTAGCCAGGAGGAATTCAATAAACTGATGGAGGAACGGAAAAAACTGATACCAAAATGGATTTTGGGAATTATAATGACCACAACCTAATTGATCAATTTTGAAAAGAGTTATGCTAAACAGAATATTACTTATAATAGTCCTGCTCATAACCGGAAACGGGTCGCAGGCACAAACCGTTTTCCGTTCAGTAGAAGATGTCTGGAAGTATGCCGACACCCACAACATCACTATCAAAACCATAAATTATGAGCTAAAGAAATCGGGCTATGCCACAAAGCAGGCATACAGTGCAATGCTGCCACAAGTGAATGCTACCGGCTCTTATACCGATAATATAGCATTGCAAACGACACTGATTCCGGGAAGTCTGGTAGGCAGCGCGCCAGGCACATACAGAACTTTGCAATTCGGTCAGCAGTTTGTGTACTCGGGAGGCATTAATGCCCAGATGAATATATTGAACCTGCAAAACTGGTATGCCACAAGAATAGCAAAGGAAACCGAAGAAATGAACAAAGACTCGGTGGCCGGTACACGCAAAATGGTATATCAGCAACTGGCGACTCAATACTACTCTTACCTGCTTATGCAGGAAGCCGAAAGGCTGGCTGCCGAAACGGTGAAAGTGGCAGATTCAGTGTTTCAGAGTGCAAGCAATAAATTTAAAGAAGGGCTGGTGAACGAGGCAAATGTAGATGTAGCCAAATTGAACATGGAGCGGGCGCAACAAACTCAGATTACGGCCCACTACCAGATGCAGGTGGCGGGGAACAATCTGAAGGCATTGCTTGGGCTGGCACTGAAAGACCCGATGGAAATTGTCGCTAAATTGACCGACGATATGAAAGAAGACGGTGCAGGCACATTTAAAGAAGATCCTTCCTTAAGGTTGGCTCTTTGGCGGACAAAGATCAATTTAATCCAGTATAAACAAGCCAACAGCACTTTTGTGCCTACGGTGAACATTCTTTATAATTATGCTACACAACGCAGTGATAAAACATTTGAACCATTTGACGGTGCCAGGGGTGTAGCGGGTTGGTTTCCGTCGCAATACTGGTCGTTGCAGGCATCGTGGCCATTGTTTACCAGCGGTAACCGGTACTTCCAGAGTAGGAAAAATAAATTAAGCTACCAGGAAAGCATGGAGCAATATGAGAACGTGAAAAATCTATCGGCTATCAATGATGAAAACATAAGAATCAATTATCAGAAAGCAACGGAGGTACTGTATAAAACTAAAGAAGTGATGCAACTGTCGTACGAAAACTATCGGCATGTTGCCAACCGCTATGAAGCAGGCATAACTCCTATTGATGATCGGCTCAATGCATTCAGAGATTACCTTGATTACCAGAACCAATACCTTAACAGCCTGAGTGATATGCTGATTCAGCTTTACCAGATAAAGATAAGGCAACAGGCATTTTAGTAGAAAGTTGTTAGTATTTAGTCTAAAGTATTTAGTCTAAAGTAATGAGATTGAAAAAGAAAAATGAAATTAAAACTATTGATGAAAGAAACTGATAAAATTGTTCCAATGATGCGCATACAAACTTTATTGATACTGCTTTTGGTAATTGGGGTATCGGGCTGCAAACCGAAGTATGATGAATTTACACCGAAGATGGCACCGGTAACCGAGGCTGTCTTTGCATCGGGAGTTATAGAGCCTAAGGATGCTTATGCGGTATCAGCCATGTTTGATGGTTTCATACTAAAGAGCATGGTGACAGAGAATGACATTGTGAAAGATGGTCAGCTTTTATTCGAACTGGATAACCGGCAACAGCATACACAGGTGAACATAGCCAAAACCAATGTAGACTATGCCCGGATAAATGCTGCAGACAACTCTCCTACCCTGGCCCAGATTAAGGCCCAGATAAATGCGGCAAGGATAAAGATGCAGACTGACTCTATGAACCAGGTGCGCTATGAACGTTTATACACTACCAATTCGGTTTCGAAGATGGACCTAGATAATGTAAGACTCAGCTACCAATCTTCTCTGAGCAATTACCTGGCTGCACTGGAAAATTTTAAAGCAACAGCAAACCGGGTTTCGCAGGATTATAATGTAAGTAAATCACAACTGGAGAATGCGCAGGAAGGCAACCAATATTACAACCTTTTAGCTATAGGCCCCAGCAAAGTGTACCAGATATTTAAAAAGCAGGGCGACCTGGTACGTAAAGGCGATCAGGTGGCACAACTGGGAAATCCGGACTCAATAGTAATAAACCTGGATGTGGATGAGGGAAGTATAAGCAAACTACAACTTGGCCAGCAAGTGCTGGTAGAGCTGAATACAGAAAAGAACAAATCTTATGAGGCACGGATCAGTAAGATATATCCGCATTTCAACGACAAATCGCAGTCTTATAAAGTGGAAGCCAGGTTTCTGAAAGAGATGTCGGGGCTGATATCGGGGACACAATTGCAGGCAAATATTGTAACCAATAAAAAAGACAATGTGCTTCTGATTCCCCATGTATATGTAACAGGTGGCAACAAGGTGCTGGTAAAAAAAGAAAATAAAATTGATACAGCAACCATTACAACAGGTATTGCATCGGATGAGTGGATAGAAATAACCAGCGGATTGACTGTGAATGACAAAATAGTGAAGCTTAAATGAGTTGTTAGTCTAAAGTATTTAGTCTAAAGTTTATCGACTGAAGAATTGGAAAACGAACTCAATCATTAAGAATTACTTTGAACAAATTACTTTAGACTAAGTACTTTAGACTTAAGACTTAAAAAATGAAAATAAGTGTAAATACCGAAATAGCGCTTACCTACCTGTCGGCCAGGAAGAAGCAGACTGCTGTGGCATCGCTGGGCGTTATGTTTGGCATTTCGATGTTCATATTTATGCAGTCGCTGATGAAGGGAACTAACGATTATTTTGAAAAAATGTCGTTCAACAGTACCCCTCACATAAGGCTGTATAGTGAGAACAAGGTAGCTGACAACCACATACTTAAAGGTTTTCTTAAAGACAGTTCGGTAAAGATGCTTACCAATCCCAAACAACTTATACAAACACAGGGGCTAAATAATCCTTATGGCCTTGTAAAGGAGATAAGTAAATATCCCCGGGTAGCCAATGTAACGCCACAGGTTACAGCCATGGTGATATATACCAGCGGCAGTGTGCAGATCAACGGCAATGTTGCGGGGGTAGATATAGACCAGGAGAACAAAATGTTTGATGTGCAGAGCAATATGGTTGCCGGGAATCTGCACGATTTGAACAGGGTAAACAATGGCCTGCTTATAGGCAAGGGAGTTGCCGATAAACTAAGCCTGCACCTTGGAGATAATATTACCGTAACATCTGGAACTGGTAGCCCTACTATAATGAGAATAGTGGGCATTTTTGCTACTACCATCAAGCAGATAGACGAAACCAAATCGTATGCCAATATCGTGCAGGCGCAAAACCTACTGGGCAAGGACAGAAGTTATGTGACCGATATTAAGATAAATGTAAAAGACTATAACAGTGCCCCATCGGTAGCCAAAGACCTGGAAACCTTAACAGGCTATAAAGCTGAAGACTGGGTGCAGGCCAATGAGCAGATCAAGGCAGCCTTTAAGATAAGGGCTGTGATATTGAATTCAGTGATAGGTGTACTGTTGCTGGTGGCAGGTTTCGGAATTTACAACATTCTGAATATGACCATTTACGAGAAGATAAAAGAGATAGCCATACTTAAGGCACAGGGATTTTCCGGACCATCAGTAACCAGTATTTTTTTACAGCAGGCTTTGTTTATTGGCTTGCTTGGCGGCCTTATTGGTGTCAGTTTCGGGTACCTGATTACGCTGATGGTATCGCACATTTATATCGGGGCTGGTACGCTTAAGTATTTGCCCATGTCGTTTTATACCCCACACTATATTGAGGCCATTATATTCGGGATACTGACTACAGTGGCTGCCGGATTTTTCCCGGCACGTAAAGCATCGAAAGTAGACCCTGTAACCATAATACGCGGATAATGGCAGAATCAGCACTGAAGGCAACTAACATAACCAAGTACTTTCATGACCCGGTAACGATACCGGTTCTGAAAAACATTTCGCTGGATGTACACAAGGGCGAATTTGTTTCTATTGTAGGCAAATCGGGCTGTGGCAAGTCTACCCTGCTGTATGTACTTTCTACAATGGATACAGATTATGAAGGCAGCCTGGATATAAACGGAACACTGGTAACCGGTAAATCGCTGAACGCACTGGCTAAAATCCGCAATGCTTCGATAGGATTTGTATTCCAGTTTCACTACCTGCTGCCTGATTTTACCTGTCTTAAAAATGTGATGATTCCTGCACTGCGACTGGGAAAGCTGAGCTATAAGGAAGTGGAAGAAAAAGCCTATGAAAAGTTGAAAATGTTTGGCGTAGAAGACCAGGCGCTTAAAAGGGCAGATAAATTAAGTGGCGGTCAGCAACAGCGTGTGGCTATAGCACGTGCCCTCATCAATGACCCGGCTATAATTATGGGCGATGAACCGACAGGTAATCTTGACTCTAAAAACACAGGAATTGTCTTCGACCTTTTTCAAAAGCTTTCAAAAGAATTCGGACAGACATTGATCACAGTAACGCATGATGAAGACTTTGCACGCCGCTCAGACCGCATAATTGAAATGGCAGATGGCGAGATTAAGAGCCATGGAAAGTGACAAGCAAGAAATACCTGAAGACGTAAAACACGAAAGAAAATATACAGCTATGCTACCAATTTAACTTTTCCAAGCTCAGAAGCGAGGTTATGTATAGCCTCTTCGATTTTTTTTGCTTGTTCTGCAGACGGGTGCTTCAACCCTGTTTTGTAGTGATTCAATAATGTCCTGTTTATTCCTATTTTGCCAGAGATAGCTGATAAATTCAGGTAATTAAATGTTTCAAAAAAGGCAACCAGATCATATTTAAATTCAAAAACGACTTTCGCCCAGTCAATACTATTCCATGATTTGTCGCTTTTGCCCTCGTTTGCAACATAATCATTTACCAGTTCTTTCAAATTTTCAATTAATTCAATAATGGTTGCACCATATGGAGTTGGCATCCATCCTTTTCCTTCAGTTCTGCCCCATAGCAAACCGTCATTTTTTTCAAGGATCAATGATATTTTTTTCATACTGCTAATTGTATAATTTTATTTAAGCCCTGCACGTTTGAGGATATCATTTGCTGTTCCTGTTGCAACTTCTTTTGAACCATGATCGGGAACTGGCAAAGGATACACATAATCTTTATGAACAAAAATTTTATGACTACCCTTCTGCCTGATTTCTACCCAGCCATGCGCTTTTATTCTCCTTATCAATTAGCTCGACTTCATAAAGAAACAGCAAGCAAATGTATCAAATATGATACTTGCAGCCAAAAATTATTTTTCAGCCTTTCCGTAAATACCTGATAGTATTGATGAACCATGATTCAAACAAGGTGGAAAGCCACCATCAGATAAATAAAAAACTGGCTAGCAAGAAAGTTTGTTATAGTTAAATCGAAAAATCCAACCTGGAGATGATTCCGTTTTCCAGCTCACTTAACTGCTGAGGTGAAATATTTACCGGGAGATCAAGATGATTTTGGATTTTCTTAAGTTCTTCTTCGATTGCGGAAACTCTTCTTAAAATTTCATTTAAGATTTCTGGTTGAGTCATAGTTTTTTGTTTTGGGTTAAATAGTAAAATTAACCAAAAAACTGAAACAGCAAATTAAATCTTATAAACAAATAAATACAATTCAATCACCCTTATCACTAAACATTACTTATTGAATAAAACATGACACACTATGCTTAGTAGTATCGGCAATATCTGCGGATTGCTGATTATTGCAATAAAGCTGAGCATCGGTAAAGGAAGTACCCGGAGCATAGTTAGAGGAAACAGCAGTGTCTTTAACCCACCAAAAACCTCTCTGGAAAGCATAATGACAAGTGCATGTCCAGGGGCCATTGCTTGAAGAACTTTTCTGGCACGATGTAAAGGCAATAGTTAATGCAGCTAAAAATAGCAGAGGTTTTCTCATAATTCAGTATTTACCGCTGTAAATATAATGCGTTTTATTTGTTTTTTCTTTCCTTTTTTAATGCAGTCTAATTTAGTTTTTAAAAATGGCAAGTGTTAATATTTTCCCATAAGCCATAATATTTATTTGTAGCTAACGTTAGTATGGAAACCAAATTTCAAAACCGAATATGAGAAAGACAATCATCTTAATTGCCATGCTGCCACTTGCGGCTTTTGCTCAGAATAAAAGCTCAAAAAACAAGGAGAACTTAAAAGCTTTCAAAGTGCATCATGAAAAAGACATGGTGATCTATTATGACAATGTAATTGTGGATAATAAGAAGTCAAAAAGCACGGTTACGCTGCCTGGGCCTGGAGATTGTCAGTTTGGAAAAGATACAGGTATCAGTCTTGAACAGAAAGCAAATAATGCCGCAAAAAAGCCAGATTGGGATAAAGGCTATATTACCGCTGAGAAAGTTACGCTCATCTGCGCTGCTTATCCTGATCTCAAAGCAGATAAACTGACTTATGACCAGAACACGGATAAGGCTAAACTAACGGGCCATATCAGACTAGTTGATAAAGGCACTGAAAAATACATAGGCGAGGTGGCCTATCTCGATTTTTCAGATGATAGCTATAAGATTACCGGGCTTAAATAATGTCCGAATACCGAAAAGGTTAATTCACAACTGCAATGGTCATTCCATCAGGTGTTTTACAACCCACTGTCTGAATTATAACAGCTGATACTGCATCGTTTTCTGCGACTAACTGATTGAAACGGAGTACGCCATTTTTCTTATCATCCGGAGTTGTTGGATCAAAAACATGCCGGATAACATTATCGGCAATAATCAAAGTTCCTGGCCTGGAAAGACGAAGTGCAAGCCGGAAATATTCGGCATATGCAGGCTTATCGGCATCTATAAAAATCATATCAAACGGACCAGCATTATCAATTTCCAACTGAGGAAGAATATCCAATGCGCTACCTGAACGGATCTGAACAAGTTGGTCCAGCCCGGATCGGTTGATGTTCTTTTGCGCTGCAGCAGCATTTGCAGGGTCAAATTCAACAGAAATTAACTTACCATCGGGAGGTAATGCCCTGGCGAGCCAAATAGCGCTGTACCCGAAAAAAGTACCCAACTCAAGGATCTTTTTTGCACCACAAAGCCTGGCCATCAGTTGGAGGAACTTTCCTTGCGATGGCGAAATGCTGATATCATGTATGCCAGCATCCTCAATGGATTGCTGCGTAGCAGATAAAGCAGCGTCATTTAAATCAAAAAGTTCACTGATATAATTGTCGGCCTTAATGAAATATTCATTGTTCATAATGCAAAAATACTGTTTAAAGTGAAGATAACGTAGAAGGCCATGTTGAACTTTATTTCTCTTTGTTATTGTTAAGCATCCTGTTCATAACAATAAAAAGTAGTTCTGTAATCATACCACCAATGATGATTGGCAATCCTAAAATATTATGCTGTGAAAACAGAAATGCACCAACACAAATTATCATAAAAGCAATTGCAATGAGTATAACCGGCAAGTATTTCATTCGACGAAAATAATAAAATTCAGGGTTCTGGAACAATTCATAGCCGGCACATAATAAATGGCTCCTTAAACCGTTAATATTTAATAAGGCTATTTATGAAAACTTCATTGTTCCTTTTATTGCTTTTGCCCTTTTGGGGGTTTGCACAATCAAAATCTGCCAACAATTCAATAGACGGTGTTATTACTTGTCTGCATTATGATACTGCCGTTGTAAGCGGGCCAATAACTATAAATGACAATTACAATGAAGAGGATATTCTGAAAAATATAAAGGATGATATAAAATACAAGGGCAATGTAGAATTCAAAATCGGCTTCACTACTATTAAATGCGATGAAGCGATAACTAATGAGAACAAGCATTCACTTACTGCGGGCAGTGTAATTATTCATTGCCTGTACTACCCTGTTCTTAAAGGTGATCAGCTTATTTATAACAAAGATACCAAAAAGGCAACCCTGACCGGGCACATTGTGCTGGAAGATAAAGGCGCAATAAAAAGCATAGGCAAGACTGCCAGCCTTGATTTTTCGCACGAAAAGTATATCATTCTTTCTCTGAAGTGAATACCACCGATAATTCCCGATGTTTTGAATTCTAGATACCGGGATAAAGCCTCTTTTTCCAAATCGATATAATCCGGGTTACTGTATTTGCAGGTTCGGCATTTTCTGCTACTTTTACGGTATGAGAAAACCCTTTTTATTGACCTGCCTGATGGTAATAGTGGTTAGTTCACTTTCCAGTTGTCAATACGACAAGGTTTATTACCATAACCGTAATGGTCATTACAGATCGGCAAAAATGAGAAGAAAATTACCCTGGTTTAATTCGGGGGAAAAGGGCTATAATAAACCAGCTAAACACACCATTCGCAAGTGGGACAGGAATTTCCGGTAGTCCTATAATTAAATCAGTGGATATAACACCTATATCCACTGAAGTTTGATTTCCCAATTTATACTTATCCGGATGGGATAAAATGCTTGTTAGGCCTTTGCCGGGGCTGCTTTCTTATTAAGAACTGCCTTCGTTTTTACTTCAGCAGCTTTTTTAACAGGTATCAGTTTCACCTTATAGGCAACCACAATATGGTTGGCAGTAAAACTGATAATTGGTTCCTGATCAATGATCTGAAATTCAGCTGGGATTTCCTTTTTGATTTTGTCCAGATTTAAAGAGTTGATTCCTTCTTTAGTCTTTATTTTTTCAATGTATATTACCATTGTGTTATCTTTTTGTTTCAACAAAGTTACCACCTGCATCTGACTTCCAATGTTAAGTTTTACAATCAAATAATATTTTTATTAAATATTAATCAGATATAGTACCTTAAAAATTATACCGTATTTATTCTACAGTATTTATTTGGCGTTTCATTAATTTTCAGTTTATATTTGTAGCATAAAACTATAGAAACTGACCCCATGTCGCAATAAAGCTCTGCCTTAAGCAGAGCTTTTATTAATTTGAGTACTATCAAACTCATTTTTTGATGACTATAACCTCTAATACGTTTGCAAATTGCCAATTGCTTACTATATTTACAAAAAACAGCTTGATGAAAAACTTTTTTCCGCTATTACTTCTTGTAGGTGTTATGTATTTATCATCGTGCGGCAATGGCGCCAATGACCCGTTACCAGTTGCAGTACCTGCTGATTCAACCACAACCGGAAGCTATCTGACCACATGGTTTTTAGGAGATGCCTTTGTTATAAATGACCTTGCACTGAACGGGGTATCTAAAATTCAACTTCATGCCAGCGATATATATAATGCCACTGATTCAGTATGGGTTTGCAGAGTGCAACTGATTGATGTATTTAAAGACAAGATGGAAATGAACATTACAGCACAGGGTAGCTTATCTACAGGTGCTTTTACTGTGGTGGACAATACCTCAACATTAACTGACTATACCCATGGTCAGAATAAAGTATACTCTGTTGCTCCGGGCAGCATTATAAATGTAACGCAATCATTCTACCCTATTAAAGGCACTATGGACCTGACATTGTATTACAACCATACAACCACTTATAGCACCAGCGCCACAGATAGTTTCAAAATAAGCCAGTAATCAGCTTAATCTATTTCCTTTATTAATGCCTGCGAATAGACAAGGTGCCCTGGAATATGTTCGCCTTGTGATCCGTGTTCGTGCTTATTTGCGGAACTGATACCTCCGGCCAGTAACCATCCCTCACTCAGAAGTTTTGCTACTTCCAGTTCTACAACTGTTGGCTGAGCATTTGTTACTATTTTGTATTGTTTCATAAATTTGCTTTGCACTAATGTATTATAATTTATTTTGTTGACCCAATTTTCTAGGAGTATGAGTACAATAGAGCTCTGATTAATCAATGATTACAGTGTTTTGAATTTTAATTCCAATAATCCTTAAAACCGGAAAATAAAGAACTGGTTTTTTTACAAAAACAGCCAGTTCATTGGTGGGGTATAATAAAGTATATCTATATTTATCCACAATTATCAGTTCAAAGTAAATTGCATCTATACAATATGGAAGTATATACCAGCGTTTACAATTTTGAATCAGTCTTAATGAATTCCCAATGTTCCATCTTTTGATAAGAAGTGGATTAAGTAATGAGTAAAATTATTCCTGATTTTTTAAATCAAATTAATTATGAAAGTAGTTGCGG
>CAIVEH010000139.1 GCA_903904855.1 uncultured Bacteroidota bacterium
AATCTCCGGACAGTTCAAATCGGATCATGGCGCAGATTGTTTTGTCGTCCTAAGGTCTGTTATTGATACAACCATAAAGGCTGGACAAAATGTTTTGAATGCACTCAGGCTTGTAGCTCTGTATGGGGCTGAATAGTTACAAAAATTTTCATTGTATTCTTCCAGTGCATAATTTAGTGCATTGGACTTTTTCGGGGTTGGAGCATTAGTAGACTGGCCTCTTTTTTGAAGTGTGTATTGAGCAAGATCGACCAAACGTTTAAAGCCGGGATCACCTGGTTGATGATTGAGTGCATCCTGAAACCATGCCAAAGCCACTTTCCAGTCATTATCCATAATTGATTGCAACCCCTTCCGCACACGGTTGCCTGCAGGTGTGTTTGGTATTGAATTTTCAACATTTTTAGGCAAGCCAGTCGGCACATTTCTTGTATCCACCACCATCGGATCTGTGTTTACCTCTGGAATTGTTTTCAACTCATTGGAATTATTTTGCAGGTTACCACTTATTAAACCGGAATTGGTTGTGCCTATATCATTCAATCCATCTTTTAATCCAGAATTTGATGTACTAACATCCTTTAACCCCGAATGCGCATCAAAATCACCACTCTTAGAAATACCTTTCATCTCGTTGAGTGCATTTTGTTTACTTTTATTAAATTCTTCCTGCCGACGTTTATCACTTTCAATCAATGCCTTTCTTGCAGTTATGGCATTTTTCTCAAATGTCGGATCGTCAGGATATGCCAATTCAGCTTGCTCAAAAAAGTTAAGTGCCCCTAAATAATTCTTCTTGTTAAATTCATCACAACCTTGTTTGTTGAATTCTACAGCCTGTTTATTACGACTTTGTTTTTCTTCTTCAATTCTTTGAGCCTCAATTTCAGCCGCTGATGGACCAGTAGGATGTGAATTGTTTACATTATTGCATGGACTACCTTTTTTTACCCATTCATTGTATGAACACGTAATATTACAATCACGCTTTTTCTGTGTCCACCAACCAGGTTCTTGAGCTGTAACCAAGAAAGGGAAAAGTGTGCACAGGATATAAAATACGAATTTCGCTCCCAAGTTAGTATAATTTTGGATAGTCTGGATCTGAAATCCAATAATAAAAACTATGAATTTGTGTGCCATATTATTCACAAAACTAAATAGTATAAATAATTTATATACTATAAGGCTGAAACTAATAAAAAATTATTTCTTATATATAAAATCTGATAAAACAAATTGCAGGACAAATACTATTTCAAAATTGCGTCTTGCATGATAATATCGAAAAAGTAACCGTAACCGAAATCTTTATTAAGGTCTATTTTTCCCTCTAGGGTTACAACATCGCCAACTTTAATTTCAGCTTGCAAGGTAACAGTAAGGTCATATTTGTCATTCAATGCCGATCCATCCTGAATATGAATCCAGTTTCTCCCCATTACAGCAGAGGTATATTTTGTTACTTTTCCTTTTATCTTAACGATTTTATCTGCGTAAGTGCTTTTATTAGCAAATAATTCTGCTATAGAAATACCATCCCTTGCTTTCTCAACATTAATATCAATTTTCTCGGGTTGTGGGGACTTCCTAACATAAGGTTGATCATTCGCCTGATTTGAAGATGTTGATCCGGCTTGAGGATTTTTGATTGACGGAGGATTTTTGCTAACTGTTTCGATGAACACAACAGCATCAAATAGTTTATGCAATTTTGTTGCTTCAAATGGTTGAATTATTAACCCATCTACGTAATAATATGTTTCTCCTACATTTGCAACTATGGTTGGAACTACTAACCAAATCAAGCTGTCATATTCTTTAGCGTGGAGATAGGTGTAAATTGATGTTTGAAGAACTTCAGTTATGATTACCTTATGTGTTATTACATTTTTCCCAGATTCTTGGGCGTCAACCAAGAAAGGTGTACTTAATAAGGTGAAACAAAATATGAGTTTTATAATCCCTTCCAGATGCATTGTACCAATCTGGAAAACACCTCCAATTCTATTAGCTATGAATTTGTAAACCATATAATTTACACAATTTAAACTGAATGAATTTTGGCAATAAAAAAAATAACCAAATTAATATAAATACAAGATTACTGAATTTTATTAATAATGTGAAATTATTTGATAGAAATTTTGAAACAATCGAGTGAAAAATTGGGCTTTCCAGAAAATATTTTTACGGTTTTAATTAACTTAGTATTGTATGTGTTGTATAATCTAAAAAATTCATTGGCCTATCTCGCTTTAGCATATTGTTTTAGTATAAAGTGGAATTTACTGAATTATATATATTTTGACTATACGTATTTTATGGGTATTGGCTTGTAAATTATTAGGTAAGTGCAATAAATTGAACTTGCACCAGATAGCGGCAGCGATGATTTGCTCAATAAACATTTAAACTCAAATGGTGCCAACTACTAAAACCTAATGGCAGCATGCAGATGGGACAACAAAATTTTACTTTATTGGGTATTCGATCAGTTTTATACCCAACAGTAAAAAACTATTCTTATTTTTGCGCCCTCAAACCAAAGCGTTACTATAAAAAAATTATGGGTAGGATAATAAACAGGTCCTATTTGTATTGGTAAGCGATGCATTCCTTGCACTAAGTTGAAATTTCATTTAATTCTACTTTATCTTCTTTAATTAGTTTCACTTTATACCTTAACTTTGTTACATGTTGGCAACTGCTAAAAACTATGATGTTATCTGCCTGCAGATGCGGAACTACCTGCCAATGCAGGAAAATCCAATGCAGCAGGAAACTATCTGTTTTACAGATAAAGTAAAGGGTATTATTGCCTGTGGGGCTCCAATTAAGCCTAAGCTGGACCAGTTTATTCCGCAGCTTTTCAACTTCAGGCTGCTGGCTTTGAGATGGCTGACCCAGCAACCAGATATTGATATCCTTCATTTTCTTGACCATGCGTATCCATCAATCGAAGTCCTTCAGAATAGCCCCAGGCTGGCTGTACTTTCGGAGAACATATTATTCGCACTCCGTTGCAACAGTCGTGTAATTCAGAATATGGTGGCAGGGGAAAACACAACTTCTGAAAAATTAGCCGAGGAGTTTGCGACGGCCCCTATGAGTACTTATGAACAGTTTTTCGGGGCGCTTGCAATGAGTATACCGGATTATTCTATTTTCAAAGTAATATCCGATTTCTCTCACGCCTCGCTGTATATTGAGTTTATTTTGATAGCCGCTGTGCTTATTAATGAGGAAAAGCTTGAAGTATCGGATGAGACCATCAATGAACTGGCTTTTCTGATAGCCGATGCTGCCCAGGAATACACTGCCATTGCTACACAAATTGGCATTTTGCCAACCAGATCGAAATCATTGGCATCGAATACGTTTAACACTTCTGTTCATTCGGTAGAGGATAATTTGTTATCGGAACTCGGTCTGGCAGACTTTGCTTTAAATTTCAGTAATGGCAATTAATTATCAGCAAGGCCATATTGTAAATGTTGATCTTGGGTAGCCACCCAGAGAAGTAATGGTCCATGAACAAGGTTTAACAAGGCCCTGCATTATAATCAAGGCATTGCCTGCGCTGAAACTGGTTATTGTGGTGCCCTGCACCTCACAACAGCCTGTTTACAGTCATTATACCATTGTAAAACTGCAAAAAAGTGCTGGCGGGCTTATCCTGGATTCCTTCGTGCTTTGCCACCAGATCCGGACTGTTTCGATTGATCGAATATTGAAGACTATTGCGTCAGTTGATGCAAAAGACCTGCTTAAAATAAAGGCGGTATTGCTGGATACTTTGGATTTGTAGATTGTTTAAGGGTGCAATTATTTCTATCCTTATCTAAGGTTGCTACCGCAATTGGTATCAGAACATCGATTTAGCAAAGTGCATTTGTTCGGGATGCTTCGGCGGGGCTCAGCATGACATTCTATTTAGCTCAGGAAGGTTCTGTATTTGATGCTCAATAGCGATCGTCACTTGAACCGTGCCATGGCCACTGAAGTATCATAGAACCCGAATAGCCGGGAACAAAATTTTACTTTATTGGGTATTCGATCAGTTTTATACCTAACAGTAAAAAACTATTCTTATTTTTGCGCCCTCAATCCAAAGCTTTACTATAAAAAATTTATGGGTAGGATATTTGAAGTTCGTAAATCAACCATGTTTGCCCGGTACGACCGGATGGCGAAACAATTCAGCCGGGTAGGAAAGGAAATCGTTATTGCTGTGAAGAAGGGTGGCCAGGATCCGGCTACTAACCCTATGCTGCGCCGGTGTATACAGAACGGTAAGGCGGTGAATATGCCTAAGGACCGTATTGATGCGGCCATAAAGAATGCCCTGGGCAAGGATACCAGCAACTATGATGAGGTGCTGTATGAGGGCTATGCACCTTATGGCATTGCGCTGCTGGTGGTGACTGCTACCGACAATACTACACGCACCGTGGCCAATGTACGGTCGCACTTTAACAAGGGTGGCGGTGCGCTGGGCAACAGCGGCAGTGTTGGATTCCTGTTTAAACATACCGGGGTTTTCAAGCTGAAACCTGAGGGGCTGAATATAGATGAACTGGAACTGGACCTGATAGACTTTGGTCTGGATGAAGTAGGGGAGGACAGCGAGGGTAATATTATTGTGCGTTGCGAATTCAACGACTTTGGCAATATGCAAAAGGCACTGGAGGAAAGGAATATTACGCCTATATCATCGGAGCTGGAGTGGATACCGCTGAACACGATTGAGGTAACTGAGGAACAGAGCGAAGAGGTCTTTAAGCTGATAGAGCGCGTGGAGGCTGATGATGATGTGCAGCATGTGTTTCATAATATGGCGTAGTTTTTTTTGGAATTTGGGATTTGGGAATTTGGAATTTGGGTTAGGGATTTGGAGGAATTTTTCATTTCCCTGAGGTTTATTGATTCGGAATATGCTTTGATCAGCAATATTTTATTCGTTAAGATAAACATAGCCCACGGTTACTTCCGTCGCTGCGGAAACAACATTGAGATAAATCCAAGCGGTTTCAACGGTTTCCTATTCGCATGTAAACGGTTGAAACCGTTATTTTATTCAATATTTTCGTACCCACGGTTGAAACCGTGGGCTATGTGACGAAATTAATTTCGTTAGTTAATCACCTTGCATTTGTGATGTATCTTCATAACTGAGTATTATTAGTATTTTTGGGTATAATTATTTTTATGGTTAAGCATTTCCGCTTTTTGGCAGCTGTGGCTGCTGGTGTTGTATTATTGAATTCGGGTGCTCAGGCACAGGACAGGATGACTCCGGAGCTGTTGTGGAGCTTGCACAGGGTAAATGGCGATGGGGTGAGCTACCGCGGGAATTCATTTTATTATACTTCGAAGATAACCGACTGGAAATCGGAGAAGAGCCAGGTGCATCATTATAAGGTGGATGCAGTTGATGGTACGCAGCGGGAATGGACTACCGAGGCGGGCAAGACCAATCTGCAGCGATATGAAAAAGTATGGTATGCCAACTATGAGAATATACTGTATGAAAGCAATGACAGCGGTACCAGCTGGAAGGAAATATACAATGGTCTGCAGGATGCGGAGAATGTGTGGGTGTCGCCCAATGGGAAATATGTGGCTTTCTCGAAGGATGTGCTTATAAAACCCAACCTGGCATCGGATATATATGCCGACCTGCCCAACACTACGGCTAAAGTTTATACCGATCTTATGTACCGCCACTGGGATACATGGGAGGATGGGAAGTTCTCGCACCTATTTGTTGCGGATATTAAAACCGGCAAGGTGAAAGATATAATGGAGGATGAACCTTACGACTGTCCGCAGAAGCCATTTGGTGGCGCTGAGGACCTGACCTGGGCTAATGACAGTCATGGTTTTGTGTATGTGTGCAAGAAGAAAACCGGCAAGGATTATGCACAGAGCACCAATACCGACCTGTACTTCTACAATATAGAAAAAGGAAAGACTGTGAACTGGACCGAGGGTATGGCAGGGTATGATGTGAACCCGGTTTTCAGCAGGGATGGCCGCTACCTGGCATGGCTGAGTATGAACCGTGATGGCTATGAGGCTGATAAGAACGACATCATAGTAATGAACCTGGAAACCAAGAACAAGGTAAATATTACTGCATCATTTGATGGTACAGTGGATGGTTTTATATGGGGCAGCAAGGATGCCAAAATATATTTCAATGCGCCGTTTGAAGGAACCCAGCAGTTGTTTGAAATAAAATCGCCGGAGAGTGAAAAGGCTATCCACCATGCCGAAATGATTACCAAGGGCAAGTGGGACGTAACCGGAATACTGGGCCAATGCGGTGAAGATATTATTGTAACCCGCTGCGACATGAACCATGCCAATGAAGTCTACAAGGTAAAACCCGCGTATGGTGATATGATTCAGCTGAGCCATGAAAATGATAAGGCCTATCAGAATATACACATGAGCGAGACAAAGCTCAGGGCTATTACTACACCAGATGGCAGCACCTTGCATGCATGGGTAATCTATCCGCCCGATTTTGATCCGGCCAAGAAATACCCGACGTTGCTGTATTGCCAGGGTGGGCCTCAGTCGGCTCTATCGCAGTTTTACAGCATCAGGTGGAATTTTCAGCTGATGGCGGCACAGGGGTATATTGTTGTGGCTCCAAACCGCCGCGGTATGCCAGGGTGGGGTGTAAAGTGGAATGAGGAGATAAGTAAAGATTGGGGCGGTTTGCCAATGTCGGATTACCTATCTGCTATTGATGATATCTGCAAGGAACCGTATGTGGATAAGAGCAGGCTGGGATGTGTGGGCGCCAGTTATGGCGGTTATAGTGTATTTATGCTGGCGGGTATGCACAACAACCGGTTTAAAAGCTTTATAGCACATGATGGTTTGTTCGACCTGAAAAGCTGGTATGGTACAACAGAGGAAGTATGGTTTGCTAACTGGGACCTTGGCGGGCCTTACTGGAAATCGCCACCACCGCTGAGCTATGACAAATTTAACCCGAGCAACTTTGTGAATAAATGGAATACGCCTATCATGATTATTCAGGGCGGGCTTGACTACCGGGTGCCTATTGAGCAGGGGCTTGAGGCTTTCCAGGCGGCCCAGTTGCATAATGTGAAATCGAAATTGCTTTACCTGCCTAATGAAAACCACTGGGTGCTGCATCCGCAAAATGGGATAGCCTGGCAGAGGGAGTTTTTCAAGTGGCTTGATGAGACACTGAAGTAGTTCTGTTTGCGATTTTTTAACCTAGAGGGCATTAAAGGATCACAAGGTTTGCTTCAAGAAAGTGTGCCGAAAAGTATGTCCCTATTATTAGTAATGAATCATACACAAGTCCAGAGTTTCTGAATGAGGGGGCTAGTGCTATGAAATATTTCAATTGCTATTCCGATAATTGGATCACTGATTTAAATCATTATATTTCAACGTATCATTGTTTAATTTTGTAATGAAATTCATTCTGAACCACTCAAAACATTGATATGCAAAAAGAAATATTATTGCCGGTGCAGGGAAATGAGAACAGGGAGCCAATTATTGAAATGGCGGATCAATTGGCTACAGATGTAATACAAAACGAAACCGAAACCGAAGCTGAAGTAAAACATGACCATCATAATTCAGCGATATATGCGGCAAGTCATGTGCACAGCGCTGTGCATCATGTAAAGCCCCGTCATAGTACGCGGATTGAATTATAAAACGGGATGGCGTTTGAATTCTTTGTCCCTGTCGAACAGGTATCGGTAAGTGCATAATGTCCTGCTTCGATGGCTGCCGGTACTTTCGGCTATATTTATCATCTTGGGGTTGAAATCACCTACCCACTGCATTTCATAATCTTCGTATTTATTCCTCTTCTTTATGACATTGGCCCCTTCTACAATAAGAAATGAATCCACCCCCTTGCCCTGAAATTCGGGAATTACGCCAAATACAAGGCCAACGAATCGATTGCAATCGCCAAATTGTTGCAGCCAAAGGAATTTCAGTTTTTCCCACAAGCCGAATTTACCATTCATGTATTTAAAATACTGGTTCAGGTCTGGCAGGTTAATCCAGAATGCAATAGGCTGGTCTTTGTAATAGGCATACCAGATAATATGCTCATCCATAACCGGCTTCATGGTTTTAAACATTTTCAGAACCTGTTTTTCCTCAAGCGATTTTCCACCACCATGCCCTGCCCATGCTTTATTGTAAATGACAGCAAAATCTTTCGCGAAACGCTGCCACTGACTTTTGTCGATCTTGATAGCTTTATAATCAGGGTCTGCCGCAATCTTATCATGGCGTATTATAAAACGTTCTTCGAGCGGTTGACTGACCTTGAGGCCGAAACATATCTGGTTGAAATAGAGTTTGAAACCGTAATTTTCAAACAGTTGCTGGTACCATGGCGGGTTGTAGTTCATACCATACATGGGAGGATGGAAGCCATCGATAAGCAACCCCCACCACTTATCGCGCTCGCCGAAGTTGATGGGGCCGTCCATAGCTTCCATTCCTCTTTCTAAGAGCCAGTTGTGGCAATGATCAAAAATAAAACCGGCCGCAGCCTGGTCGTTGATACAATCGAAAAAACCAATACCACCGGTAGGCTGGCTCTGCTTGTATTGTTTGTTTACAAATGCAGCAACACGACCAATGTTCCGGTTATTATCATCTTTCAGTATCCAGCGGATGCATTCGCCTCCACGCTTGAAAAATTTGTTTTTTCCAGGGTCAAAAACCTCATTGATATCTTTATCGAGCGGGCGGATCCAGTTAGGGTCATTTTTGTATAATGATACTGCGACCTCAATAAAATCTCTTTTATCTGCCTCGGTTATTACTTCATGCATCTGCATAGCGTAAAGATAAGTTGAAGGAATGAAACTACCAGCCTGGAAAATAGAGGATTTTTAGTGCTGAGTATTAAAAATTGAGTGTTTAAATGAAAGAATATTAAAGTTTATCTGACAGATTTAGGACTTCAAATTGGTATGAATAACTAACTTGTGCTATTTTTACGTATTTAAGTTGAATAAGGAGATGAGCAGTAAGATTAAGAGATATATTTCCTACCTGAATAAATTTATTACAAGTTCTGATAAGAGGGCCCTTGTCAGGGAGTTAAAAAAAGAAATTTCGGGCAAGGGAGTATCTCATGGAGTGAAAAGTTTTCTGCATCAAAAGGTATATGCGAAGGGTAACAAGTTTAGGGGAAGCCAGCAACTAAAACCATTTGAAGTTAAAAAATTTGACCAGAAGATTAAGTTATCTCTTCCCGACACAGATCAGCCATTAATAACGATTATTATACCTATGTATAATCAACTGGATTATACATTTGATTGCATTTATTCTGTGTATTTAAATAGCGGATTTAATGATTACGAAATTTTAGTTGCTGATGATAATTCAACTGAAAATTCTTCTCTTCTGTTAAATAATTTTAAGCATTTAAGGGTAATCAAAAATGAGTCAAATCTTGGATTTCTGAGAAACTGCAAAAATGCGGCTGCCCAGGCAAGAGGCAAATACCTGATATTTCTTAATAATGATACCTATGTTTTGAAAAACTGGCTTTCTGAATTACTGGATATTTTCAACAGGTTAGCCAATGTAGGTATTGTAGGTTCCAAATTGGTTTATCAGGATGGTAAGTTACAGGAGGCAGGGGGTATCCTGTGGCAAGATGGGTCAGGATGGAATTATGGTAATGGAGATTTCCCATCGAAGTCGGAGTATAATTACATTAAGGAAGCGGATTATGTTTCTGGCGCTTCTTTAATGATTTCAAAAAAAATATGGGATGAAATTGGTGGATTTGATGAAAGATATGTTCCAGCCTATTATGAAGATACTGATTTGTGTTTTCAGGTAAGAAAATCAGGATATAAAGTAATGTATCAACCTTTTTCTACTGTTGTACATTTTGAAGGAATATCGCATGGCAAAAATATCAATAAAGGCGTAAAGCAATACCAGATTGTTAATCAACAGAAATTTATTGAAAAATGGAATGATGTGTTGCTTCATAAATCCAGAAATGCAGAAAATGTATTTTCAGAAAGAGATAGGTCTGGTGGTAAGAAACACATTTTGATTGTTGATCATTATTTGCCACAAATTGACAAGGATGCCGGATCTAAATGTATAAGTAATTTTATTGATTCACTGCTTGATTTGGGGTATTTTGTACAGTTTCTTGGTGAAAATCAGAATACCGGAAACGGATATCAGGAGCAATTTCAGAAGAAAGGAATTGAAGTGCTGTATGGGCATGAATTTGATTTTTATAATCAAAGTTATTGTGATTATCTTTTAGCAAATATGGCTAATATAGATGTTGTATTGCTAAGCCGGTCTTCAGTTTGTTTGCCTGTTTTGATCTTTTTGAGGAAAAATAATTTTCAAGGAAACATAATCTATTTTGGCCATGACCTTGGATATTTGAGAATGGAAAAAGAAGCATTAGAGAAAAAGGATGATTTATTAATGAAATCGGCTATGAAGTTAAAAGAGGCAGAAGATTTCATGTATCAAAATGTTGATAATTCATTGGTGTTGAGTTGTAAGGAAATTGAATATTTGGAAACATACATAAAAAACCCACTTCATTATGTGCCGGCTTATTTTTTTGATGTAATTAAAGATGAGGCTGATTATGAAAGTAGAAGTGGCATTTTGTTTGTTGGGGGATTTAATCATCCACCCAATAGCGATGCCATAATTTGGTTTTTAAATGAAATTTATCAGTCAATACATGATACAAATATTCCATTAACTATTGTGGGTTCTCATATGCCTCAAGTTGTATATGAATATCAAAAAAGATATCCATTACTTAAAATTTTATCGAATGTTACTATATCTGATTTAAATAAATTGTATAATAATACCAGAATAGCTGTAGTCCCTTTAAGGTATGGTGCGGGTGTTAAGGGTAAAGTTATTGAAGCAATGTCGTTGGGGGTTCCAATAGTAGGCACTGATATTGCATTTGAAGGTATGCCTAAAGATGGAAAATTTCTTTATAAAGGGGCTAATAATCCAAAAGATATTACAAATGGGATAATGAGTATTTACGATAATAAGAAATTGTGGCTTGAGTTATCGGATTTTGGCAAGGCATATGTTCTTGAAAATTACAATAAGACGAAAATGATGGAGGTATTTAAAAATGTAATAGGGTAACTTCTGGTTATTGTTTTTCTGGTTATTGTTATTATTATGCAATAATTTATTATATTATTTGAGTTCTTGCTTTTTTGAAAATATCATTTTTTTAAGTTGGGAACTATTGAATACAAACATAAACATTATTCCTAAAGCGCATAAAATCATTCCTTCATTAAAGTAAAGTAGCTTGTAATGCATTTCTATTGTATGTAATCCTTTTGAAAGTAATACACCTATCAAGCCACCATCTATTTTGGTTTTTTCGTATTTTTTGCCATCTACCTTGAGCTGCCATCCCTCATCGTAAGGTATTGTAAGATAAACCATTTCAGAGTCTGCAATTTTTATTTTACCAAATAAATGATCTTCACCAAACTGAATACCAAATAAAGAGTCTCGATATGTTTGATTGATTGCATTGCAAAATGTATTATAATTAAGTGATCCCTTGATTGTATCCTCAAGAGGTAATTCTTTTAGATTCTTTAGCAGATTCAAATCCTTTTTGTTAACAACAACGGTATTTAGTGTGATAAATTTTCGCTGAAGGGGGGACGCTTTATAAAAGTTGCTATCTAAAATGTATTTATTGCATGTATAGCCGAATGGCAGGGTTAACTTATTTCTATAAATTTTTACATCTCCGATAGTTGCAACCGAATCCCACATTTCATTCCATACAGGGTGGTAATCTTTTACACTTAAAAAATATTTAACCCTGTTTTCTGTTTCCAGGATCGGGTTTTCATATAATCCAATTGACCAACGTGATTCGGCCTCGTTATTTTTATTGATAACACCTGTTAGTATAAGGTAGTTAATGTAGTTGCAATTGTTAAACGAATTGTATGATGTAGTACCCTTGTAACCTTGTTTCTGGCTTGCATTCAGGTCAGTGTAGCGGGCGGTAGGTGGATCGTAATTTTTATCAATCCTATAAAAAGAATTATCTACCTGTTGCAAATAATTGACAGCGTCTTGTGAATAGCTGTTATACATAACTTTATCATTAGTTAACCACTTCATTTTAAAGGCTTCCCTTCTAATTACAGTCATATAGCCTGAAAAACCAATTTCAACAAGGATGAAAAAGAATAGTATGTATTTTAAGATTTTTATGTTAGGTGGTGCGAATTTTGAATTTGATGATTGCCTTCCGATGAAAAAAATAACTGTTGTGTAGAGTACCAGCATAACTGAAACAAAAGTTCTTATCATCCCATCGATAATTTTATTATCAATAAATAGTGGGAAATAAAGTAATGTAAGGAAAATGCCTAATGAAGTCAACAGTAAAATTAAATTGACTTTGCGTTTCTCGAGAATTTGATCAAGGCCAATTAAGGTGTAATGCAGCAATATAAAGGCTACGAAAAAACCATATCCCCGATAATAATCGCCTGTAAATAACCAAATGGCTCTTCTGAAATAGGGAAATACTACAGGTAACAGCCAAACTAAAATATAGATAATGTAAAAATATTTCAACCTTCTTTTGAGGAAAGTAAATAGTTGGGGCATAATAAGCAGACAAATTAAACCTATATAAAATAAAGGGGCGCCCAAAATAGTATCCCATCCTTTAAAGTTACTACTGCTGCCTAAAATATCGTTTGAAAAAAACCGCATAATAGCAGTACCCAATTGCATAGGATCACTAATCTCGTAGAAATGCAATTCAGAGAATTGATTTGTCAATTGAGTTTGAGAACCACGCGGACTATTTAATATCAATAGAAGATTTTGCACAAACAATGGTGCAGAAATAAGTATACCTATCAATGTAAAAAGAGATAGCCTGAGAAATGAAATAAATAGTTGTTTAAAATTAAATTGACCAGTCTGAACGTGACGAAAAATAATATAAGAGATCAGAAATAAACCATATAGGTATAAATTAAATGGCATTGAAATGCAATACAAAAATATTGCGAACGAGAACAAAATCCATTTTTGTTTAATAAAATAAAGTTCAAAACCCAATAGCAGAAGAGCGAAATTAAATGCTTCAAATGTAAAACAAAACCATGCGCTGCCAACCGTAATGAAACCACAAAAGGCAAAAAGCAAACAACCTATATATGAAGTATAAAATGAGAAATTAAGTAGCCTTAAATATTTGTAAAAAACCAGACCTGAGAGTATGATTTTAATTACTTCAATGTAAATAGTGGCATATAGTACGTACTTGGATCCAATGCAATATAGAAGAACATCGAATGGGTCCCGAAAGGTAAATGGTAAAATATTTTGTCCCATACCCATACCGAATGACCACCCGGGAAAACCGTAATGTTTAAAATAGTCGGCTATAAAACATATTTGTGGGTAGCAATAATAGAAACCATCGCTACATATATCCCAAAAATAGTATGCATTTTTGAATACGAGGAACGGTTTAAATATTACGAAACATAATAAAGATAACGTACCAAGTACGATCAAGATATTTTTATGTTTTTTCATTATCAAGACAATTTATGTTTTTATCCTGAAATCAGTTTCATTTAAACTCAGGTTAGGGTTATAAAACGGGTCAGTATCAATATAAGCCTGCCATTTGCTTTTGAAAAAAGTTAAATCATGTTCATGCTGCTTCCAAGATTTCAGGTTGCGAAGAGGGTGGCTACGGGTAGCTGATTCGTGATGGTATAATGATACTGAGGCAAGATATATATTAAAATAGCCCAACTCCAGGAATTTAAGGCATAAAGCTATATCATTAAATTCTACCGGCAGGTTTTCATCCATGCCACCGGCTTCCAGATATACCTCTTTGCGGCACATGAGGCAAGCTGCTGTAAGGGCGGAATAATTGGTAGTGGCTATTGCATTATCATGGTAACCGGTAAAGTCTGCCTGCTGGTTTACAAATACGTGCCCTGAATGGCCTTGAATTCCCAGTACTATCCCGGCGTGTTGAATTGTATTGTCGGGATACAATAATTTTACACCTACAGCCCCGGTATGTAAATTTTGTGCATTAGATACCATTTGTGTCAGCCAGCCGGCATCTGTTACTTCAATATCATTATTGAGCAAGAGGATATATTTACCAACTGATGCTGCTATACCCAAATTCATGAGCCTGGAGAAGTTGAAGGGGCCCGGGGCATCTATTACCCTGAATATATCTGGCAGCATGGTTTTGAATTCATCCATTAATGAGAAAAACTCAGGGGTTGTACTGTTGTTATTTATTATCAGTATCTCATAATCGGTATAGCTGGTTTTGTTGATGATAGAGCTGAGGGCAACCTTTAATAAAGCAGCCTGATCTTTGGTTGGTATAATAATACTCACCATACCAGGCTGCCTGATTGCATAATTTATTCGCCAGCTAGCGGTGCCGGGAATTTCCACAACTTCGGCAGGTGTTTCGCGCCTTTTCAGTGCAGCTTCTAAAGTGTTTTTAGTTTCTTTATCTTCAATTACTTTTATTGGTTGATGTCTTTTATGAAATAGTATTTTAGTAATATTACCGATACCTGAGTTTGCCTCAGTTGCCCTAAGTAAAAGATCATAAATCCCCGTTCCCTGGTAGTTTTCATTTGAGGAGATAATAGTATTCAATATTTTTTTGCTAATAAGGAAAGTATCGCCAATATAGTTGCGAGACAGTAATGTATCGGGAGA
>CAIVEH010000140.1 GCA_903904855.1 uncultured Bacteroidota bacterium
ACTAAACCCTTGATTCAACAGCACTATGCAATCGATTACAAACATAATTTAAAATAAACACACCATAATGGGTACAAAGCCCAAAACAGCAATAATAACAGGCTATTTACGCAAGCGTTCCACTTTTGCACACTGTCTAGTCCTGAAATAGGTTTACACATTAAGTAAACCCAAAATGGAGTATAAAAATGTGTCAGCAATCCTTTATGATCATAATGAAGGAGGCTTAGGTTACCGTATATTAGCGGAGAAGTACGGAATAACCCGTGATCAGGTACATCGTATTGTGATGTCAAAACATAATAAGCCGAAAAAAGCGAGAGAAATTGTCAGGGTGGTGAAGGAAGAATTACCGATACCTGATGACATAAATCTACTAAAAAAGGAATTACGCGAGGCCCGGCTAAAGATCGAGTTGCAGGATTTTATGCTCGATATATCCAGTAAGGAGCTCGGCATCGACCTGCGAAAAAAACATGGCACCAGGCAGTCCAAATGAAAATGCAAAATTGCCCACGCGGTCTTCGTGGGTTTTGCAGACTGCTTGGTTATTCGCCGCAGGCGTATTATCAGTACCAAAAGATAGCAGGCAGCCAATCACTTGAACAGGACCTGTTGATCCAGCAGGTGCTTTATCACCGTACCTTTCAACCCCGGCTTGGTTGTCGAAAGCTGCATGAACTGATGGAGCCATTTATGGAAGGCCATGACATGTATATATGCAGGGATCTGCTTTTTGAATTGTTGCGGGAAAATGATTTGCTAATTGTAAAGAGAAGGCGCAGTCAGCCCCAAACAACAGATTCCAATCACTGGATGAAGAAATACCCCGACCTTATAAAGGACATCAGGTTAAGCCGTGCAGATGAGTTATGGGTAAGCGATATTACTTATATACGGCTGAGGAAGAAGAAGTTCGCTTACCTCAGCCTGATAACGGATGCTTATAGCCGTAAGATTGTTGGTTTCTGTATGCATATTGATTTGTCGGCGAATGGCCCTCTGCTTGCATTGGAAATGGCGTTAAAAGGGCGGGCAAGCGATAAGCCATTAATACATCATTCCGATCGTGGTTCACAATACTGCTGCGACGGCTATGTAACCTTATTAAAATCTAATTCTATCAATATCAGCATGACCCAAAGCGGCAACCCCAAAGACAACGCCATTGCAGAAAGGGTGAACGGGATACTTAAACAAGAGTTGCTTGAGGATGCTTATTCGAATATTAATCAAGCGCAGTGTTCGGCAAAAATAGCCATCGATATTTACAACCGGATGAGACCGCACAGCAGCGTGGATATGATGACACCGGAAAAGGCGCACATGCAAACCGGCCCGATCAAGCGCCGCTGGAGAAGTCTGTTTAACCCACCGGCAGCAAAAGCGATGGCATAGCTTTTCAACATAAAGAAAGGAGATAACAAAAAGAAAAAAAGAAGCAAAAAAAGAAAAACGTGTTGAAATATGGAAAACTAAAGGAGTTTCCCACATTCCAACACGACAAGCAAACAACAACAGTTATTCTTTATCTTTATAAAACTGTAAACCTATTACAGGATTAAAATAAAGTGTAAACTCAATACAGGATTAATCATCAAAAAGTGTAAACCTTTTTCAGGACGTGACAATCATTCATTAAATTGGTTACCATACTCTCTAAATTTACCTGGTTCAAAGCCAAGTCATTAAAATCCTCAGGAATTATTTCTTCAACTATTAATTCAAAGTATTTCAGCTGATCCAGAAGTAGTTTGTTTAAAATACTTTCTTCCTTTTCAAGGTTATATAATTTCATCCCGGCATGGGTAAGTTCAGCAATATGG
>CAIVEH010000141.1 GCA_903904855.1 uncultured Bacteroidota bacterium
CCATATTGCGAAGATATTTTTCTTTTTTACGAGGCGTAAAATCTGCGAATAGTGTACTATTTAAAGACTTTTACAACGAAGTAAAAAGGAAAAAGAACAAGTAAGATGGTGTACTTTATTTAATCAACATCACTAAGATGGTGGGAGTTATTTAATCATCGTTCCAAAAGGTTCTGGTTGGTAATTTTATCTTTACAAGAATACAATAATAATGTTAAACAGCCTGAAAGAGAATAGTTATGGAAATTAATTTTTTGCCTGAGGTAAACATCGAAAAACTAAAAGAGGTATATGCATCAGGAGATACCAGCCAGGTGTATGATATGCTTGCCCAGCCATTGCATGAGGAGCTTTACCGTCGCAAATCATTCGATTTTCTGGATGACCTTTCTGATGGACAGCAGTTGCTGCTTGCTTACGATTATGTACGTATGCAGGTAGGGCAGGGTGGATTTATCCAGTTTATAGAAAACGGCTATATCAGTCTCCTACCTGCCCTTATAGAGCAACTCAATGACATGGGTGCAGAAAATATGGCCCAGGTGATGGATGATGTACTCAAAGTATTTGTACTGAATAATGAACTGCTGAACAAACCAACCACTGTTCAGGAATTTGCCCAGCTATATGACGAACTGAAGGAATTTGAAATCATTGATGAACGGTTCCATCAGCTCAATGAGGCAACGGTGAAACTAATGCTCGACTATGCAATGAAGCATCTTGAGCACTATATTTCTGCGATCTGATTCATGGTAAGAATGGTATAGGGGCAAATTTAATGAGCCAGAGAAATGATATTGAAATAACGATGTACATTTATTTCATGAAAAGAATAGTCCTGAAATTGTTTGGTTTGGTTATAATGTACCCTTCATTTGGGCAGGAACATTCTTTTTCACTGATGAAGCAAAAGCATGAAACTTTTTTTTTGAAGGTGGATACTGTAAAATACACGAAGGTTCTTCAGAAGGTGATCCCGGATAATTATTCCACAAAAGGTTTAGGATTTTTTTGCCGTCAGGAGATCAAAATGCAGCAAATCAATGTGCCGGTTACCTTCCGGCTGGGCAGCATGGATTACTGTAACAAGCTGGAGCAAAAACCGGGATACTGAAATATATAGTTCATACAGCTACATACCTGCTTTTTGCAGGAACTCTTTGGCAACAGGGAATCCGCTTTTTTGCATTTGCCTGATGTGTTCCCTGGCTTTTTCAGGTTGCTGCGTATCTAAGTAGAGCAGCAGCAAATTGTTATTGGCCATACTGTTCGAAGGGTCTTTCTTCAGATAGGTTGTCAGGAAACCGATTGCACCATTTGGGTCATGCTTTTCCATCGCCACACGGGCCAGGTAAAAGTCGCATTCATAATAACCGGAACCATTTTTCTCGGCCAGCAGGTATTTTTCCGATTCCTTTACAGAGTCCTTCTTTTGCAGCATAACGCCGTAATAGAAGTTGAGGTATTTTTCGTTAGGGTTAAGCTTGTATGCGGTGCGGAAGAGATTGGAGGATTTTTCGAAATCATCCTTATCAAGACGGGCTGCGAGCATCATATTGGCAAAGGCTGAATGGGGCGACGTTTCGACAGCCTGGGTCCAGAAAGGAATTTTGTCTTCAAAAGCCTTCTGATGCATGAAATTCAGTATACCCAGCACACCACATAAGGCTAGGCCGCAAATAAGCTGTAGTTTTTCTGTCAGTTTATTTATTAGCAAAGATGTTTGTGAAAGCATCAGCAAAATGCCGATCATAGGCAGATACAGGCGGTGCTCAAAAGATTGTTCATTCAGCTTTGCGGGTACAAACAAAACAGGCAACAAAAACATAAGGAATATGCCTAGCCCGCTGAGTACTATTTTAAGGTTCCGGTGTTTATTTAAGAATACCAGTGCAGCCACTAATATAATCGCAGCAATGCCATAATAATAAACAGTATCCTGCTGAATAGGGAAAACACTCAGGTTGAATGGAAGAAAAACTTTGCCAAGGTACTGGATGATTAGAGGCAGCCGGGGAATAAAATCCTGGGCGATCTGGGCTATGCCAATATTGATCTGCACGGTAGCCGCAGCCCGTACAAGGTACCAGGCAATAAAACAACCTGCCCATATAGCATATAGGATCAGGTTATTGCGGTCATTCCATTTCCTGCTGAGCACAAATACAAGGAGCACAAAAGCCACCGGGGCAGCGAATACAGCAGTCTCCTTGGTAAAGAAAGCCAATAACAGGAAAAGAGCTGATAACAGAAGCGACCTGAGTTTACCAGTACCAGAATAATCGACAGAAAATAGAAGGAAGGAAAAAATAAAAATGGCAAGCATAGTGTCGTTTCGGCCAGGTATCCAGACTACAGCCTGCGAAAGCACCGGGTGAACCGCAAAGGCAAGGCACAACAGGAATGCACTCAGTTCCTTTACATTCAGTTTAATGAACAGAAGGTAAAGAAGGTAAACCGAAATAAGATGAAATATAACGTTAAACAAATGGTAGCTGGCTATATTAAGGCCATGATCACTGAGCTGGTAATTGAGTATCATGGAATCCATGAACAGCGGGCGGTAATAAGGATCTTTAACTGCATCGAACAAGCCCCTTTGAAAGGATATAACCAGATTGCCCAGGTGCTCGTTATACTCATGAAAGTCACGTATAAAGATGGTATCATCGAGGTCGGTCAGGCCATACTGAAGCGAAGGAAAATACACTATAATTACTGCCAGGCTAAGCCAAAGCAAGGGATACGGTATTTTAAAGCCCATGCCTTCAGCAGGAGCCGGCCCCGTTTTTGGGGGAACAGGTGCATCTTTGGGTGTTGGCCTTCGGAGCGGTTGGTTTGGTTGTAATTTACTCACGTGATCCTGGAAAATGTACCCAAATATATAAAACAGGAAGAGACAACAGAACTTTATTGAAAAAGGTTCTGCACATTATAACTGCCCATAGCAACTGGACCACTGTTTAATGTACTTCCAGTTCGCTGTGCATGGCATGTGTCTGGAGCAATTCTTTTGCCTTGTTTACTTCATCTTCACTGCCATGTGCCAAAACGAGGAATTTACCGGCTATTAGGGTTTCGTGGTATTTTTTTGCATCTTCATCAGTAACTCCTGCCGATACCAATGCAGAAATAATACCACCGCCTATCAGGCCGATATCGAAACCTGCAATGGCGCCAATAAGCGCACCGGCTCCAAATAGGAACCCTACGCCAGGAATAGCAAAAATGCCTACACCAGTCAGTATACCTAATGTAGTACCCAAAACCGTGCCAGCTTCCACTCCACCCATTTTCAAAGTGTTTTTTGGGAAAATGTGCATTTTTTCATCCACCGATTCCGTATCCAGCAGGCCCATAATGGACAGGTGGGAAACAGGGTAACGGGAATCCTTTAAAATCTGTACCGCATCAACTGCCTGCTCATGTGTATCGTAAGTCCCGATGGTTGAATTCATTTATTATTTTTTATAAAGTTACATTCGGGAAGGATCTTACAGACTGATCTGTATCAATCCAGGTTAATTAATATAGTGGTAATTTTAATGATTATTTAACTGGGATTAAAAAGCAGAAAATGATGAGCCGATTCACTTTAATTATGTTGCTGATGTTACCTTTTATGGGTATTGCACAGGAAATGAATACTCAGAATAAAACCAAAACCGATAAAGCAGTCAAAGTGCCTACCTGGGCTCAGGCACAGAACTATGATGCCTCGGCCCATGTTTATTTCCCGGATTATTATACTTTTTATGATCCAGCCAGGGGAGGTTATCTGTATTGGGATAAAAACAACTTCACTTTTTCACCTGTTGTGCCGTCCTTCCTGGAGAAAGTAGATTTATCAAAATCAAGGATTAAGATACTCAAAGGGCTAAGCCTTGACCTGCATCCTGAGCAAAACTACCCGTATTATATGAAACTTTATCCTGCCGACGGCAATGGGAATCTGAATGTACCGGTGCCAATACCTGGGAACCCTGCGGGGCACTAACGTTTATTGCAGATTATTTCAGACTTGAAATATCAGACGCCGAACTTATCATTTAGTAGCTAACAACTCTAAATTTAGCCAAAATTGGCAAGAGTTAAGCGGCTACTGCATAGTTTAGCTGAGGTATGATTACGATATTTTTCACTTTTGCGGCTGTTATTATTGCTTCGTTTC
>CAIVEH010000142.1 GCA_903904855.1 uncultured Bacteroidota bacterium
ATGTGGCTAACTGCTTATGCTCAGTAGATTTCTTGCTTCGCTGCGAAAGGACGAAATCTATTCAGCTTGAAATAAATACCCCTTTCATAATCCTATCCCCTACCCCTTTCCCATCTCCCCGATCTCGGGGCCGGAGAAATTGTTGATCTTGTAACTGAACATGAGCAGGAAATAGCGCTGCAGGATATTGCTTCGGGTATCCTGTATGTACATATCGGTAATGGTGTGCTGGATATTGTTGTTCTGGTTGAAGAGGTCGAAGACGGTGAGGCGGATATCGCCGGCATGTTTTTTGAATACTTTTTTGCCCAGGCTTAGGTTGCAGAGCAGGTAATTCTGGTTGTAGGAGGCAGTGAGGCCAGAATTGGTGTTGTAGCTGAGGGTGGTATTGAAAACAAAGCCGCTCTTCGACTGCAGATTGATGGAGGCGCGTGCATTTTCGTTGATATAGTTGGTCTTAATGGCGGTATTGAGCGAGTTGTTATTGGCTACCAGACTGGTATTTGAGGAGCAGGTAAAATCTATATACTCACTTATGTTGCTGTTCACATTAATACCTATACCGCCCGTTTTGTTGTCCTGGTAATTGATTACGCCATTCACCATGCCGGGTATGTGGGCCAGGCCGCCGTTCAGGCTCAGGTTGAGACGGCTTTTCATAAAGGTTAGCGGTATGCCATAGCTCAGATTGGTACTCAGGGAGGCGCTGCCCTCCAGGTTCACGGGCGCTGAAAGCTGGGACCCTTTGTGCAGTATAATTGCGGGTATATTAGCCGGTGTAAGATTGCTATCTGTTTGTGCTATTACCGAACTGGAAGTGATGCTATGCTGCGTAACAGACCCCGTAACCGATGCCGAAAAACTGCTTTTGGCTTCTTTGCTCGTGGAGTTGTAGCGCAGCATCAGGTTGTGCCGGTAGGGCTGTTTCAGGTCCGGATTGCCGGTGGTGAGGTGCAGCGGGTCGGTATTGTTGATCACATGCTGCAACTGGCTTACCGATGGCGCCTGGGTGTTGGTATTGTAGTTGCACTGCAGGTTGCGCGATTGGGATAGCTTGTAATGAAAGGTAGCCACCGGCAGCCAGTTCTGGAAATTCTGGCCCAGATTGAATTTAACAGGCAAAGTCTGGTCGCTGGTAAGCTGGGTGAGCTGGTAATTAAGTCCTACCGAAAAATCGGCAGCCTTGAGGTGCAGCATATAGCTGCTACCTGCGGTATGGGCCAGGTTGTGGCTACTGAAGCTATTCGAGTAAAGTTCATTTAGCCGGGAATAGGCGCCCAAACCGGGGTCGAAATCGTATTGATTGCGGTCTGATTGTGATGGCTGGTAGGCTGCATTATAATCCACTTTCAGCTGGCCCTTTGCGCCTATGGGTTCGGTATAGGTTATGTTCCCTGTCAGATTCATGTTATTGGTTTTTTGAATACTGCGCTGGTTCAGGGTATCGCTGGTCAGTGAGCCCTGGCTGTAGGTGGTGGTATCTTTGCGCTGGCCGGTGCTGTTGTTGTTGCCGCCGCCGCTGTTTAAGGATACCGAGAAGGTGCGTCCTTTCTTCACGAACCTGTGCCGGTATAGCAGATTGCCGTTGAAACTGAGGCCGTTGCCGGTATTATTGTTATTGTTCAGGGTGCTGTTTACCGGGTCTGCGCCTAGCAAGGTATAGCCCTCCTGTAGGGAGTTGCTGCTGTTGGAGTTGTAGGAGATGGAAGGGGTAAACAATATAGAATTCATACTGTCGAATTTGTAATTGAGGCGCAGATTGAAGCGGTGGCTCTGGTTGCGGCTGCCTGAACTGCTGGTCTGGTTATACACCTGTCCCGAATCGGCGCTGGTAATATAGTTTTTGCGCAGCAGGCTGGCAACACTATTACTGGTGCTGTTGAAAAAGTAGCTGCCGCTCACATCGGCTTTTTTGCCCCACTTATCGGTATAGTTGATGCCCGCGGCATTGGTGGAGCTGATGCCTGTGCCGCCACCGCCGGTTGATGCAGCAGCATCGGTAAAGTTCTGGGCGTTTACATTGTTACTCTGGCCGGTGAGTGTGATGCGCTTATCGCCGGCAAACTGGTTGAGGGTGAGGCCGCTGCCATAGCGCAGGTCGCCATTGGCGCCACCGGTTATGGTATTTGGGTCTCCCCCGCCCCCGGCATATACTTTGCCAAACCGGCCATTGCGTTTATCGGGCCGGGTGATGATGTTGATGGTTTTGCTGGTAGGGCCTTCTTTAAAACCCGTAAACTGCTCCTGGTCGCTCTTTTCGTTATATACTTGCACCTTGTCTATGATATCGGCAGGCAGATTTTTGAGGGTGGCCCATGGGTCGGTACCGAAGAAGGGCTTGCCGTCTACCAGTATTTTCACCACCGTCTCGCCCTGCGCGGTTATCTGCTTGTCGTTGATCTCTATCGAAGGCATTTTGCGCACCAGGTCGGCGGCATCAGCATCAGGGTTTACCTTAAAAGCGCCGCTGTTGAACTCCAGGGTATCATCCTTCTGCACCATAGCCATTATCTTCTCCACAATCTTTACCTCATCGAGCATATGGACTGCAGTGCGTAAAGTAATAACCCCAACCCCTAAAGGGGCTTCGCTTATGGTTATGGTATCAGCATATAGATCATAGCCCGGCACAGTTACATTGAGATAATACTTACCGGGAGATATAAGTGAGATTAGAAATGCGCCTTCTTTGTTGGTAGTGGTAGTATGCTTTATTGAGTCTTTCTGAAAGACTGTAATGATTGCTGATGGTACCGGTTTTTTGTTTTCGCTGACTACATTGCCGGTTACACTATACGTTTGGGATAGTGCAATTTGGGTGGTGAATAAAAGAAGAAGTGTGGCAAGTAACCTCATGGAGTTTTAAAGGTACAAAAACGGATTGGGATGAGACTTTGAATCCAATATTCATTCAAAAGCTCATTATATCCGGTTAATTGTACGATTTCGTTTTTCATTGATCATTTACCTTTCGTACATTGAAATATACTCCTTCTTTTTCTTCTTAGGAACGATGACTAAACAAGTTCCACCAAACGCGAAGTTATATCTATTTTTTTAAAAGGCGTAAAACCTACTTGCCAACAGGCAGGCATGTCTGATAAAAATGAAATACTAGCAGACTTTTATAACGATATGAAAATAAATTGCAGATCAATTCAATGAATGCACCATGCTCATATACCGCTCTCCCCTATCCGGCAGAATGGTAATGACTATGCCTTCGGGCTTATGCTCATCTACATAACGTTCGGCGGCAAGTACATTGGCGCCCGAGCTGATACCCACCAATAATCCCAGCTCCTTTGCCAGCCTGCGGGAACGGAGTATGGCATCGGGTGAAGAGATAACGGCTACTTCATCTACACAGTTCATATCAACAATAGGCGGAATAAATCCATCGCCTATGCCCTGAATGCTGTGCTCCTTTATTTCACCACCACTCATCACAGCAGATTCGCCCGGCTCAACAGCCACGGTTACCAGCTTCGGAAACTTACGGATCAATGCTTTACGCACACCCATCAAAGTGCCACCGGTGCCGGTACCGGCAACAAATGCACTAATATCGGGCTTGCCTTCCAGATGGCTTACCTGATGATATATTTCTTTACCCGTATGCTTAAAGTGACATTCTATATTATCGGGATTAGCAAACTGGTTGGGGCAGAAAGCGTCCAGTTCTTTTACCAGCTTATCGCGCTTTTCAACTGCGCCGGCAAAGTCGCCGGGGCCTACTTCCACTATTTTAGCGCCATATGCCCTGATCATCTCTTTGCGTTCCTCGCTCATATTGGAGGGCATCACAACTATCATTTTATATCCCCGCTCGGCAGCCAGCATAGAGAGCGCAATACCTGAATTGCCACTGGTAGCTTCTACAATAATACCTCCGGGCTTTAGTTCGCCACGCAATTCGGCAGCATCAAGAATAGCCAGCGCCATGCGGTCCTTAATACTTCCGCTGGGGTTTACTGATTCGAGTTTGGCGTAAATTTTATCTGTGATCTTTACGAGCGGTGTATGCCCAATAAAAGTGGAGGTGGTCCTGTCTGCCTTTGCTACCATAAACTTAAATTAATATTTAAAATGCTGTTCTGAGTATATAGAATAGGATAGAACAGCAATAATATATAACAAAGTTAACCTCTGGCTATCAGCAGATTTATGATTATTATCAGGTAATTAAATTTAAGTAAAATCTTATAAGGCTGATTTAGCCCTGCTACTCCAGCAGATAATTATCCCCTTCAGGCAGCAGGTTCAGATCTACATCCATACCGGCAATACCTTCTATAGAGCCTTTGAAATGGGCAGCATTGAGCAGCACTTTATCCAGCTGTTTTTCTCGGGCCTTCCACATTTTCTCCATCTGGTCGCGCTCCCGCTGAATAGACATTTTCATACCCATAAAGCCCTCCCTTATAGCCTTCCATTGCTCTGAGAATTCGGAGCCTACAAAGTAATTATAGAGCAGGGTCATTTTATCGCCCTTGCTTTCTTCGCTTTTTTTAGCGGTATAAACCTGCAGTATCAGATCGCGCAGCACATATACCAGCGACCTTGCCTCGCTGAAGGTGCAGATCCAGATACCATCTCTTTCTCCAAAAGTGCTCATATCCTTTGGCATAGCCTGGGTAACTAAGACGGCTTCATTGGCGCCCAAAACCCGCATATCGGCCTTGAGTTTTTCTATCCATTCTTCGCTGAAGTCTTTGGTGCGCTTGCTTTCAAAAATGATCTTGCCGCATTCCCTCCCAAACTTGTCGCGCACTGTCTGTATACAATCGGCCCCGCGCACTCCCTTCCCTACTTCGCTCACCACATCGAACGGGAATGAATAGCGCAGCAACTCCTCCAGAGCCAACTCTTGCACCTCACCCTGTAGCTGCATAGATACCTGCTCACTCTTGCGCTTCATTTCTTCCACCAGTTTGCGCTGGTCTTCCAGTTGCTTATCTTTCTCCCGCAATTTCATCTGGAATTCCTCATCTCGCAACTTGTTTTTTTCGTCTTCTTCCTTCTTTATTATTTCAGAGAGTTTATTACGCTCATCCAGCATTTTGCGCTGCATTTCCAGTTCCAGTTCACTCTCCCTGGTTTGCAATTCCTGCATTTTCTTCAGGAAATCCATTTCTTTCTCGCGGGCCTCGGTGAGCTTAGCCTCGTTGGTTTTATTGGTATCTTCCAGCAGTCGGAGTTTAAGTTCAAAATCGGCCCCTACTTTTTCAGCCAGTTCCTTGCGCAGCCGTTCTTCAAGTCCCTTCTTTTCTTCGTCCAGTTTGCGGCTTTGTTCGGCCTGTTGTTGCTGCCAGATCTGTTCCCTCTGCTGCTGCTGCAACAGCATCTGCTCTTCCTTTATTTTTAGCTGATCTTCTTTTTGCCTGCTGATTTCGTCCTGCTGCCTGGCCGTTTCTGCCATTTTTTGCTGGTATTCTTTTTCGCGCAACCTGCTTTTCTCTTCGGCTTCTTTTTTTATTACCTCGGTAAGCTTATTGCGCTCATCCATCATTTTGCGCTGCATCTCCAGTTCCAGTTCCTGCTCTTTGTTGTTGAGTTCCTGCATTTTCTTCAGAAACTCCACTTCCTTAGCCCGCGCATCCTTAAGCTTCTCTTCGTTTGTCTTGTTGGTATCTTCCAGCAGCCTCAGCTTATGCTCCACCTCAGCCTCAGCTTTTGCCGAAAGCTCCTTTCTTAAACTAATCTCCATCTGCTTTTTCTGCTCTTCTGCCTTGCGGCTCAGTTCAGATTGCTGCTGCTGCCACTGTTGCTCCCGCTCCTCCTGTTGCTTTTTCAGTTGCTCTTTCTCCAGCCGGTATTGCTCATCTTTCTGCCTGGCAAGATCAGTCCATTTCTGGTTATACTCTTTTGTAAGCTCATCTTTTACCGACTGGGCAATAGCCGCTTCGGGCTCAAACTGATGTTTACAACTGGGGCAAATAACTATCATAACTATTGGTGCTTTGTACTATTGGGGAAGGTACGAAGTTCTGATTAAACAGGGGGATTTCAAAAGCACATCAATAACTTCCGTATTTTTGGCATTATTCAACCTACTCAATGTCCGACCAACCAGACCAGCCACACCGTTACTTCATTATCAATAAACCCTACAATATGGTTTCCCAGTTCATAAGCCCCGATAAGGTGCGGTTGCTGGGCAAAATTGATTTTGATTTTCCCGAAGGTATACATGCCATCGGGCGGCTCGATAATCATTCGGAAGGATTATTGATACTGACAACAAACAAGAAGGTAACCAGGCTTTTGTTTCAGGGAGAAGTGCCGCATAAACGCACCTACCTTGTAAGGGTAAAAAATGTAGTAAGCCCGGAGAGCCTGGAGCAACTGCGGGCCGGGGTCACAATTAAGGTAAAGGGAGGATTGGATTATACAACACCTCCCTGCGAAATACACATTGTAGATGCCCCCGCCAACCTACCCGATCATCAGCGCGAATTACGCAGTTTTATAGCACATACCTGGCTTACCATTACGTTGTATGAGGGAAAGTTTCACCAGGTGCGCAAAATGGTACAGGCAGTTAGACACCCCTGCAAAAGACTCATCCGCCTTTCTATAGAGGATCTGGAGCTAGGCGACCTTCCGTCCGGCTGTGTTAAGGAACTGGATGAAGATGAATTCTTCAATTTGCTGAAAATAAAAAACCGAGATTAAACCCCGGTTATATTTCTTGAATGATTTTTTCGTGCCCTGTTAATACCTAATAAACATTATAAATCGGCATTGGTAATCTTTGCGGCCTTAAAAATGACATTTGCATATTGCGCCTTAGCGCCTTTGCGTGAGATTTTTTCATGCCGTTTTTAATAGTCTTGTCGGATTTATCTCCACTTACCATGGCAGAATTTCTTGTAAAACATCGGTGTCTGGGGCAATGAGGTATGATCACAATGTTGCCTGTTTTCAATATTATCCAGTACCACGCAGGTAATCTCTTTTTTGCCACAATGCCACCATGTCAGCATAATCCGCTCACCGGGTTTACCATTATGCACTGCATCAACCAGGTCTTTTGAATTATCAATTTCCTTCTCATCAAGGCGGGTAATTACATCCCCTCTCCTGAGTCCGGCTTCATCGGCAGGGCTGCCGGGTACTACGCTCTCAATTATAGCACCGCCATCCTCAGCATCTAATGAATATACCCCAAGCATCGCCTTACCTGTGTTCTCAGATTCCTCTTCTTCTTCCTCCTTATTATTGTCTGTTTTGGTAACAGGCGGCGCCACAACCGGTGCCGGTGGCACATAATCTACTGTGATTTTATCATCCTCGTTTTTCAGGCTCCTTATCTTAAAATAGAAGGTGTTGTTGATGAAAACCTCCCCATTTTTTATCTCCACTGTGGCCGATGTGGCTTTCTCGTTGAGGGTTACTTTTTCCTCATGCCTTACAGGCTCCACTTCATGATGGGTTACTTTAGCATGTTTTATCGCTGGCTTTGCAGTAGGTTTATGTTTTGCAGCAGGCTTTTTAGCTACAGGTTTGTCAGCATGCTTTTTAGCAGGTTTGTCGGCAGGTTTTGTTGCTACGTGTTTGGCAGGAACGGGTGCAGCAGCAGGTTTAGCAGTATGTTGTTTAGCTACAGGATGCTTTACAACAGGCTGTTTTTTTGCTACCTCTTTCTTTTCCGGCTTTACAGTAGCGGGTTTTTCAGGAGTAGTTTTTTTATCTTCTGTGGCCACATGATTTTTGCCTTTATGGCCCGTATGAGCATCTGGCGACCGGTGATGTTTAGCTTCCCCGTGCAATTTTTGTGGTTCCTGCGCCATAGCATTGCGGCCTGCAAAAACAGTAAGAACAAGGAGCAGTACCAAATACTTTTTCATAACAGTGGTTTTTAAAACGCAATAAAGGTATAAATAAAATGTGCTAAGTCAATACTCAACTCCATTACTATTCAATGAAATTCAGTAGCCCATCAAAACAAACTCATTAATTTAAGAAATTATACTCGCTACATAGCCCACGGTTTCAACTGTGCGTAAGAAAATATAGGTTTTACATAATGGTTTTAACCGTTTAAATTCGAGCAATAAAACGTTGAAACGGTTATAAAGAATACCCACGCTTAAAATCATGGTCTATGTTTTTTCATGGATTAACTTAGACATCGCCTTACCCAATATCAACTTTATACCATTAATCTGATATACTAAAATCAGAATGAAAATTTGCTTTCCGAAAAACTTACTTTGTGCCCATGAATACTATCTTTCTGATTTTGTGCCCTTTGTGATTCCTGTTGTGCCCTTTGTGGTTAGAATTAATATAATAGTTTATCCTGTGTTATGGCTATCACATTACCTTATACATCTGTGTAGCCGAATGCGCATACTGGAACGGTTCAAAGGTGTCATCAAAGGTGGCCTTCAACTGCGATAGCTTGCTATCCAGCTTCGATACATTCGGCCCGATATCTTTGCTGGTTTTGAATTTCCCTATAAGTGCAGCATACTTGTTTATGTGGTGTACAATATGGTAAGTAATATCACCATATTTCATTTTAAGCGTCTGCACATCCATCAGCTGGTAATAAATATCCTCTTTCCACTCCTTAGGGTGCTCCTTCTTCATTTTCAGCACATATTCGGCACTTCTGTCGCGCAATGCAGTCAGATACTGGTACCGCCTGCTGGCATCATTTTCTTTCGTGAAATTGGTACACACTTCATTCTTGCCGCATGCCAGCATCCTCATATTCCGGTTCATTACAGTATCGTAATACATTTGCATCTCCTCAAGGCTCTGGGTAATCCCCTCCCACTCATTTTCTATCTGGTTGCGCTCTGTGGTAAACTGGCTCAGCGTGGCAGTGATGGCAAACATTTTCTGCGCCTCTGCCTTCCGTTCTCTTTTCTTATGCCCGATCGAATTTACATACTCGGCCATACCCGAAAACAGCAACTGGCTATATGCCCCTGCGAAAGGTATACCTGCAGTTAGATACCCTGAGGCGCCTATCACATCACCAACAGCCTTCTGAGTAGCACTTTTTTCTTTGGTCTTATCTACATAAACCCTGTAGTGCTCAAAGCCCTTTCTGAACTCTTCATAGCTCATAGGGTTGCTGGTTTCGGTGAGTGAGGTAAAGAAATCTTTGGTAGCATGAAACAGTATCAGCGGCTTTATCTCCCTGTCCATCGATACCAGGTTTATCATCGCCGACTGATAGTTAGCTTCATATACATTGATCTCATTCTGCTCCACGGCCTTTTGTTTTTCTTCCAGTATCTGCACCCGCTCCACCAGCCTGTCAATACGCTCTTTAGGGTTGCCGGTCAGTTTCAGCACACTGTCCAGCTTGCCCACCTTATCATCCAGTTTCAGGATGGTACTATCCAGCACCTTGTTTTTCTGGTCCAGGTTTTGCTGAATATCCTTCAAAATCCGCTCCCTTACATTTTTCTCCGAAAGCAAACTATCCGTTTCACCCGCCAGCAGGTTAAAGAAAAGACAGGAAAGAATAAGAGTAGAGCAAATTTTTTTCATCTATTACGAATTTTATCCTGCAAAGGCAGGCAGTTATAAAAAAGTGGGTTTTATATAAAAGGTCTATTGGCTTGCATTTCTATGATCAGCAGATAAGAATAAGCAGGCAAAAGGCTTACTTAAATCAATCGCAGATCTGATTAATACTCCTCCTTATAAATTTGTGCATTGAGATAATTGATGGCTTAGCGGGCTTAATTTTTACAATAAGCTAATATCAACTAACACAATTGCGCCTCTGCGCCTTTGCGTGAGACTTACCATTGCACATTTCTAAACTGCGAACAATACAATCATCAAAAATAAACTATGGGCTACAACGTAAAATTAGGAAGTTTTATTACCTGTAAGCCAAATATTTGATCATGAAAATGTTAATATTCTATTGGCGGAGCAGTTTCAGGATGAACCTTGCGCATAAACAAAGATTGTTGTCCAGGCTTTGTTGCTACTATTTCGCTTCAGTGGCCATGGCACGTTTCAAGTGCGGATAACTATTGAGCCTGCCCTGAGCAATAGCCGAAGTGGGCTTGCCATACAAACCACCACAAAACACACATAAAAATGATGGTCATTGCGAGATGCTACTAAAGCTAAACTAAAGAAATCCCAACTTAACGCATCGAAGTAACCTCAGGAAATGATGGAAATACCCGCGCCCATCAGGAAATTTGCAAACTGACTCTCCTCCTGTTTTTAGGAGGAGTACTCCCGGTGTCCCCGGGAGGGAGGTGGTAAATTCCTTTTTTCAAGGAGGAGTACCCGAAGGGGGAGGTGGTAATATCCTGTTTTTTCTCAGATCCCGGAGCCTTTCGGGAAGGAGGAGTACTCCCGGTGTCCCCGGGAGGGAGGTGGTAAATTCCTGTTTTTAGGAATGCCTGCCAGGGCACGAGCGCAGCTCAACCTCTGATGAATATCGGAGGGGAGGTGGTAATATCACGTTTTTAGGAGGGGACAGGTTGGCGAAGGCGTTAAGCCGAAGCCAACCAGGGGTGGTTAACTCACGCACATCAGGAAAAAATTCTAAATGCTAACTAGCCGGATACACAACGGACTCCCCTCCTTTCTTCAAGGAGGGGTGGCGAAGCCGGGGTGGTCATTCCTGTTTTTTCTCAGTTCCCTGAGCCTTTCGGGAAGAAGGGGACAGGTTGGCGAAGGCGTTAAGCCGAAGACAGATCGGAAGAGCGTCGTGTAGGGAAAGAGTGTACGTCCTGGTGTAGATCTCGGTGGTCGCCGTATCATTAAAAA
>CAIVEH010000143.1 GCA_903904855.1 uncultured Bacteroidota bacterium
GTTCAAAAAATTGCGTCTTTTCATCGAAAATTGCGTCTTTTTGCAGATTTATTTTGCGCAACATATTGAATTTCAGTGTTTTAATTTTTTTACTTCAAATTTCACGTCGTTTTAATCATTACTATACTGCTCGCTGTGTAAAATTGTGCAATGATAGTTTCACGCAAAGGCGTAAATACACAAACCGATCAATTGATAATAGGTATTATATAAAAGCAAGATCGCAAAACCATCAAACATTGAAGTGCATAATTTTATGCGGTTTAAAGTAAAGCCTGGGCCGGAGTGTAACCATTTTGCATTATCGACTGCTGCTTACTCTCTTAAAAAACTTCCGGTTTTGCTTCCGGATTGCTTCTGGTTTTACTTCCGGTTGCTTCTGGTTTTACTTCTGGTTTTGGGTGAAAAACTTCGGGTTTGCTTCCGGTTGCTTCTGGAAAACCGGAAGTTTTTAAAGTTACAAATAGTTCGCTTTCAGCTTATTATACATTTTAGTACGAAATTCGCACGGGCAGGGCCTATTTATTTGCTGCAGATTTGCAAATTCAATACCCGATTTGTAACAAATAATATGGAATTTAGGTAGTTTCATAGTTAAATTTTTTATTATGTTTGATTAAATTCTGGGCAAATATACGACAAGTAATTGAATTTTCCTAATTATTTAGCATATTTATTTTTTTAGAGAGTGCGTTGCTGAAGCGTGGAATATATGAGCTATGTACTTAATGCAAACGCACTTTCTGTATTTCCGTTGCAAACGGGAGAGAGGAAGTTATTTGCATTTCAAACGTACTGCCGGGACATTCCTGTTGTAAAGGGAGCGAGAGGAATAAAACCTTCAGATGAGAATCCGGAGGTTTTATTCTTTTTATACTGCTCGCTTTGTAAAATTGTGCAATGATATTTTCACACATAGACGCAAAGACGCAAACCAATCAATTGATAATAGGTATTATATAAAATCAAGACCGCAAAGCCATCAAAGATTGCAATACATTATTTTATGAGGATTAAAGTATAACTGGCTCCCCCACCTTTTCAACTTGATCCAGTTAATCTACTAATGTCCGGCACCACCACCGCCACCGCTCTTCTGGCCGCCACCGCCTGGCCCACCGGAGCCGCCACCCTGGCCGCCACCATCATCATTTTTATCTTTCAGGTTGTTGTCGCGTTCTTCATCACCTGGTTTTGGCGGCTTGTTTTTATCATCTTTACTGTGCTTGCCCCCCTTGTTACCATTATCGGTTTTACCAAACATGTAAGTAAATGTAATATTACCAATCCTGGTTTCACGTACACGGTTTATGGTTTCGGTATAAGTAGCCAGTTTGTAATCGGTAACGTACACATGCGTTTTAAAAATGTCCGAACAATTCAGGATCAGGGTAGCTTTATTTTTCCAGAGGTTTTTACGCAGCGCCAGATCCACCCAATAAGTTTCCCTTAATGTGCCGGATGCAATAACCTTTGGTGATTCGTAATTGGCATTAACCTGGAAGGAAAAGTTCTTTGGCAGCTTAATACTGGTGTTCAGCTTTCCAAACCATGCCGACCCGCTGCTGTTGGTAAGGTATTGCTTGTAGGCGCTGCTTATATTATTTCCTACCGTAAGCTGGTTTTCAAAAAAGTTCACATTAAGTGTTGCATCCCAGATAGGCAACAATTGAAAATGCCCTGTTCCCTCTGCCCCATAGGTGGTTCCAGAGGCTATATTTTGAGGTATTGATATCAATGAGCCTTTTGGAACAGATGGATATTTGGTTTCATCAACTGCTGTAATAGGTATTGGAATTGACTGTATCAGGTTTTCAGTATACGCATAATAAACGCTAGCAATAAAGTTATTCCCTTTCTTATCAGTTTTGCTATAACTGAATTCAACATTATTGATAAATTCCGGTATCAGTCCGGGGTTACCTACATTTACAGTGCCTGGATTACTTAGGTCTACAAATGGAAGCAACTGTCTGAAACCTGGCCGGTTGGTGCGCCTGCTAAAATTCAGGTAAATGCTTTGCTGGTGACCTAATTGGTAGGACACAAAGGCTGATGGAAATAAACTGAAAAAACTATTATGAAAAGTTTTTTCCTTTCTTGATGTATCAGCGAGTTCTCCGCTACCATTATAAAGGGCGTCTTCAGCTCTTAAACCTGCCTGGTAACCAAATTTCCCAACCTGGTCATTCCAGTTCAGGTAGGCAGCATGTATATCCAGTGAATAATTGTAGTTACTCAGCAATGAGTAGTTTACCGGAAGTGGTAGATTCATGTTGGTCACACCCGGTGTATCTATTGTAGGAGTATTGCCACTATGAAAACTATATAATTGAGTCTTAACTCCCAGCCCCAGCTTGCCGTTTTTTGTGAACAATGGGTCAGTAAAATCGGCAAAGGCTGTCAATGTATTGTTTCCTCCGGATCCCGGAGCATGTTGATCAGTAATCAATGGATTGAATGCGCCGGAAGGCTTGCCAGTGGAATCTGTTGAGGTATAATAATCCTGCTGGCGGTGCATGGCCATTTGGGCATATGTAGCATCAATAATCAGTTCTTCATCCTTCTTTTTAAACTTGTGCTTATAATCAACTGCAGTGGAAAGGGAAAAGGGACCGCCGAAAAAATTGGAGTATCGCGACTGATAATATATTGGTGTCCCCGATTGATCCTGATTGTTATAAATAGAATAACTGGACGTGTCTTTAAAACCAAACTGCATCAGGTTGATATTCTCAGAAATGGTAAAAGAGTTGTATTTATCAGGGTCATAAGTCGCCCCTATCGTATTGAACGTACCATCAAAACGTCTCGGCACATGCTCATAGGTATGAAACGATTGAAAAAATCCAGCAGAATCAGCAGTTTTATTGGCACGGTCTGTGGTTACATTATTATACGTCGGGTTCAGCCTGAAACTGCTGTTCAGGAATGCGCTCCATTTGCCCTTGCGCACATTAAGGCCCAGGTTGCCGTTATACTTATCATTGGTACCCGCCCCGAGAGTCAGGTTACCATTCATCCCGAACCGGCCATCTTTTTTGGTAATGATATTTATGATCCCGCTGGTGCCCTGCGCATCATATTTAGCCGATGGATTGGTAATAACCTCTACACTTTCAATACTACCTGCCGGTAAACTCCGCAAAGCCGATGTTACATCAGTACCCAGCAGCGTAGATGGCTTGCCGTCAATTAAAATAGTTACGTCACTTTTACCTCTCAGGCTCACATTACCATCTGCATCTACCGATACTGATGGCACATTCTGAAGCACATCTGTAGCGCTGCCACCGGCTGTAGTTGTGTTTTTCTCTACATTAAAAACTTTCTTATCAACCTTCAGCTCCATTACCGCTTTTTCGCTTACTATGTTTACCTCGCGGAGTGTATTCTCAGTTTGAGACAGTTTTATTTTGCCCAGCTTTTTTTCCGGCGCATCTGCTGTTACCTGTACATTGATAAATTTTGTTGAAAGGCCAACAAATTCAATCCTTAAAATAAAATTACCCGGTCCTGTAGGACCTATATTAAAAGACCCGTCATCTTTCGACAAATCACCATTGGCAACGGTTGAGTCGCTTCTTAATAAAGTAACATTGGCATACGAAACAGGCGCGTTTTTTGCATCAACCAGCATCCCTGAAACACTGCCTGTTGAAGGCGCTCCTGTTTGTGCAAAGCTGGGAAATGAGGCAAATAACAAAACCACTAAATAGAAGAAGGGAAAACTAAAACGCATATATCAGTTAATAGTGGACAAAATTGAATGAATAATACTATAAAAGTGTGTTTGCAGAAATAAAGTATTGTTAATATCAATATAAAACCTCCGCCGGCTAACCTCACCAGACCGATAATCTGAAAAACAATTATTTCCCTAATCCGATTCTTTCTTCAGTAAGGTAGGTATTCCGGTCGGCAGCATTGCGCACAATCAGTTCCGCCAGGAAACCTGTAAGGAAAAACATAAGTCCAATGATCATAATAGGCGGCGCCAGATAGAAACCAACCTTATGTGTAATACCAAAACTGGCGCCTTCTATAAATCGTTCAACCGCCAGCCACAATACAACAATAAAACCAACCAGAAACGCAAAAGCGCCAAGTGCACCAAACAGATGCATAGGTTTTTTGCCAAACCTGCTTACAAATTGTATTGACAGTAAATCAAGAAACCCATTGATAAACCGCTCCCACCCAAACTTGGATACCCCATATTTCCTGGCCCTGTGTACAACCACCTTTTCTCCGATTTTGTGAAAACCGGCGTGTTTAGCCAGTACCGGAATAAACCGGTGCATCTCTCCATATACCTCTATGCTCTTGATCACTTTGCGCTTGTATGCCTTCAGTCCGCAGTTCATATCATGCAGCTTTATGCCACTTATCCACCTGTTCACACCATTATACAGCTTGGAAGGGAGGTTTTTGGTAATAGCGTTATCATACCTCACTTTTTTCCAGCCGCTTACCAGGTCATATCCATCCTTTATTATCATCTGGTATAGTTCAGGAATCTCATCGGGGCTGTCCTGCAGGTCGGCATCCATTGTGATCACTACATTTCCTGCTGCTGCCTTAAAACCCTCATATAATGCAGGGCTTTTACCATAATTGCGCTGAAACTTAATGGCTTTTACAGTTGGGTATTGCGCCGAAAGGTTTTTTATCACCTCCCAACTGTTATCCTTGCTGCCATCATCTATCATTATCACCTCATGCGTATAATTATGCTCATTGCACACACGGTCTATCCACGCTACCAGCTCTGGCAGCGATTCTTCTTCATTATAAAGTGGTATTACAACAGATATATCGGGTTGCATCGGGTGCTAAAATACGGGTTTTTATGATAATACCCTTAAGCCCCTGATGATTGCCAGCCGACGGGAGGATGATTTGATTTAAAGTTAACAAAAAACAGGTGTCAATCTGTTACTTTTCATGCTTCTGCTTAAATCCGATTTTCTCTTTTGGCCGTTCCACATAATTGATAAACTGATCTAAATAATCCCAAATTGCATCTATTGTGCCGCCCTGGCTCATCACTTCCCTTTCTATTTTTTCCATCCGCAGCAACATCTCCTGGTTACTTGTAAGCATTTGCCGCATCCTGGTAAATACCCTTATAATGCGTATATTCACTTTTATAGCCACATCACTGTTCAATACACTTGATAACATCGCTACTCCTTGCTCGGTAAAGGCATATGGTAAATAACGAGTCCCTCCCCAACTTGAGGTTTCATTTTGAAACCTCAAGTTTTCAAATTCCTCTTTGGTTACCTGGAACATAAAATCTTCAGGAAAACGCGCCCTATTTCTTTTTACTTTAAGATTCAAAGATTTGGTTTCTACCTGATACATTCCAGCCAAATCATGGTCCAGCATAACTTTTTGGCCTCTGATTAAGTATATCTTATTAATTATTACTTCATCTGGCGTTGCATCTAAGCCCATACCATTACCAGTTTTGTTATCCATCTTGATATAACAATTTGTGACTTCATAATAATGTATAATATTTATTATTATTTATGCGTATTATAATTTCTTTGTTATCACATTATGAGATAACAAATGAATTATAATACCACTTGAACATTCAAGAAGGCTCTTCTTCTCAATACTTTATCTTGATATCACAATTTGTGACTTCAAAATCAAACACCAAACTCCGGCTTCTTTCTCTTAACTGCAGCACATACTATCAACCCGAATAGACAATCCATCAGTAAACCACCTAAAAAGGCCAGTAGGTTTTTGCCCAGATGAAAAGTCTTGGATTCTGCCACCTGCTCGTCAAATTTCTTAACCGCTTCGTCCATCTTATCCTGTGGAGTATTTAATTTCTCCATAAAGGTGATGGTTGACTGCCGTACCTTCTCCATATAATGTGTATCTATATACAGCATATATACATAATTATAAATAAACGACATCAGGCCGGCTACCAGCAGCATAATGAATATGGCGCCAAATACCTCCCTGAATTCCATATAGCCCCCGTTTGCCTTCCTGATCATACCTGCAAATAAGCCCGCTAATACTAAATAAATTACATAACCTACAAACTTCAGGCTATAAAACAGTATCATTTTAGGCAGAAAAATAGTAACGGCAGTAGTAATAACAATATAAATAAGGCCCAGCAAAAGTCCATATTGCAGTGCCATCTTATTCTTTTCGGCAACAGTTATTTGTTCCATAATTTTCAGTTGTTGAGATAAACCTGGTTTTGATTAATAATTCCGAATACTTTACCGCTTAGTTGTTTACCTATAAACGGATTATTCCTGCTTAATGATTTTACATTTCCTGACTCTAGTATACTTTGGCCGACTATTGTAAACAGTGTTAAAACAGCCTTGTTCCCTTTTTTTATCTCTGGTATTTCCAGCCCGAAAATATCCCTCGGCATTACGCTGCACAGTTCTACCAGACGCTCTATGCTGATATGTTCCTTAAGTACATCCCACAGAATATTAAAGGCAATTTCCTGTACGGCCATTCCATCTGCAGCATATTCAAACTCTTTTGTTTTTGCATCCCATTCCTGTGGCCTGTGGTGGCTGGCTATACAATCTATTGTGCCGTCTTTTACCCCTGCTATCAGCGCCTGCCTGTCTGCTTCAGTGCGCAGAGGCGGCGATACTTTATAGTCGCTGTTGTAGGTTCTCAGTTCTTCATCTGTAAGTGCAAGATGATAAGGTGTTACCGAACAGGTCACCGATAACCCTTCAGCTTTAGCTTTACGCATCATTTCCACACTCCCTGCAGTTGATATGCCAGACACATGAAGCCTTGAGCCTGTATAGCGCACCAGTTCTATATCCCTGTGCAGCATTATGGTTTCTGCCAGTGCAGGTATGCCCGCCATTCCCAGCGATGTGCTCACAACTCCTTCATTCATCAGTCCCCCGCTTACCAGCGAGGCGTCCACCGGCAGTTGTATCATCACCCCATGAAAAGCTTTCACATATTCCAACGCCTTCAGCATCAGGCCGGTACTCTGAACAGGTTTCCAGCCATCGCTGAAAGCTACTGCACCATGCGCCCGCATATCCATCATTTCAGCCAGGTCCTTTCCATCTGTATTCTGTGTTGCAGCTCCAATTGGGTGCAATCTCACTGCATTCCCTGCTGCTCTCTGAAGCACAAACTGAATAACAGATTTTGTGCTCAGCGGTGGTAAGGTATTGGGCGCCAGCAACACATCGGTAAACCCGCCTGCCGCTGCGCAGGCCATACCACTTGTGATGGTTTCCTTATGTTCATAACCCGGTTCGCGGTAGTCGGCAAAAACATCAACCCAGCCTGTACTCACACAAAGCCCTTTGGCTTCTATCACTGCATCGGCAGTACATTTTATGGAAGCTGCTATCTGAACAATTACGCCATCATCAACAAGCAAATCTGTAATTTTATCATGATAACGCGATCCCGGGTCTATCACCCTCGCTTTGCGGATATGCACCTGCATGGTAGAAATCTATTAAACCGGTAATTGTGAAAAACACAATAAAGGTATAAATAACAGGGCTAAACACAAAGGGTACGGAAAGGGTGAGTGTGAAAATCCGGTTGCAGATTCCCTAATTTAACCGCTCCAGTGTTTTCCCTTGTGCAGCAATCATCGCTGCCAGAGATCGGAAGAGCGTCGTGTAGGGAAAGAGTGTACGTCCTGGTGTAGATCTCGGTGGTCGCCGTATCATTAAAAA
>CAIVEH010000144.1 GCA_903904855.1 uncultured Bacteroidota bacterium
ACTCGTTCTATTCCATTTTTATTCCGTTATGAAAGTCCTCAAATAGCTTGCTATTCGCGGATTTCACACCTCATAAAAAAAATATAACTTCGCTATATGGTGTACTTTATTTTATCAACGTTCCATATCCAATGGTTCCTGCCAGTTTAATATGCTTATTCCAGCTTCAATATCCTATTTTTGCAAGCAAACTAAAACTGAGGATATTGGCTCCTGATACAAATAACCGTTATAATCAAAGAGGTGTTTCGGCCCAAAAAGAAGATGTTCATAAGGCTGTAGCCAAACTGGACAAGGGTTTATACCCTAATGCCTTTTGTAAAATCTATCCGGATTATTGGGGTAATGACCCTGATTTCTGTAACCTGATGCATGCAGATGGGGCGGGTACCAAATCTATACTAGCCTATATGTACTGGAAGGAAACCGACGATATAAGCGTATGGAAGGGTATTGCTATTGATAGTATTGTGATGAATATAGATGACATGCTTTGTGTGGGCGCAACAGGTCCTTTCACTTATTCATCTACTATAGGCCGGAATAAAAATCTGATACCGGGCGAAGTGATATCTGCTATTATTAATGGTACCCAGGAGTATTTTGACAGGCTGAAAGAATTCGGAATCGAGTGTTACCTGATGGGTGGTGAAACAGCAGATGTAGGCGATGTGGTAAGGACAGTAATTGTGGATGGCACAATGGCATGCCGAATGAAGCGGAGCAAACTGATCACCTCAGAAAAAATCAAACCAGGTGATGTAGTTGTATCGATTGCCAGTTATGGCCAGGCCACCTATGAAGATGAATATAACAGTGGTATGGGCAGCAACGGATTAACCAGCGCCCGACACGAAATGCTGAAAAAGGATTATGCCATAAAATTTCCGGAAAGTGTGGATCCCAACCTGCCAGGAGATGTGGTATATAACGGTAAATACTCTCTGACTGATGTTACAGAAACGCCACTGAACATAGGAAAGATGTTGCTGTCGCCAACACGTACCTATGCACCTGTGGTATTAAAAATATTAGAAGAACTCTCTGACAATATCCATGGTATTATTCATTGCAGTGGAGGGGGGCAGAGCAAATGCCTACATTATCTCCCGGGGCCGATGAGGGTAGTTAAAAATAATCTGTTGCCCATACCCCCATTATTTAACCTGATACAGGCTTCGGCAGGTACCAGCTGGCACGAAATGTACCAGGTCTTTAATATGGGGCAGCGGCTAGAAGTGTTTACGGACCTGGATTCGGCAAAAGCAATTATCCAGATAGCGGCAAATTTCAATATCGCTGCCCAGGTTTCCGGCTATGTAGAAGATGCAGTGCGCAAAGAAGTGGTGATAGAAAGCGACAAAGGAAGTTTTCTTTATGTCTGACCTAATTTAATGGATTAGCCAATAAGTGAAAAACTGATTGCAGGTTAAACAAAGTGCCAGAAGCCGGAATTGCATTAATATGCCCTTGAATTCTGAAATAAATTGTATCCTGAACGAAATATTTTTTGAGGTTTACATTCGTATTTGTTGACAGATTCAGGGCGGTCTGACCTTTAGGTATATTGTATTCATTTGCTACAAGCAATTCGGGCTGGGTAGGCGCTGAAATATAGACCTGGACGGAATCGAGGAAGTCGAAATTCTGATTTGGAGGAGATACTATTTGCAGAGACAACTGTTTAAGGTATACATCAATGATCATATTGGCAGCAGTATGGTACTGGCTGATATATTGTTTGGAATTGGTAGCAACAGGAATTGCAGGAAATGGTAATGAGATTCCACCCGGTGGCAGCCCATAGCCTGCTATAATACCAGGTATCTCAGGTAAGGCGGATTGTGCCGAGTAAGGAATATCTACATTGATATTGGCAATTTGTTTGATTTTGCTGCAACTGGCAATAAGAGTAAACAGCAATGCGATTTCAATAATGATGATCTTTTTCATGCGATATGCGTTTGGTTCAATTAATGGTATTGCAAAAGTCGTGCCGCAATCGGCTATTAATGTTTAATTTCGCAATCTTTTGAAAAAATAATGACAAAGACCGTTGCCATACATACATTAGGGTGCAAGCTTAATTTTTCGGAGTCGTCATCACTCAGCAGGTCGCTGGAGGCTGAAGGCTTTGGAAAAAAGGACTTTGATGAGGATGCGGATATTTATGTAATAAATACTTGTTCTGTTACAGAAAATGCCGATAAAGAATGCCGGTATCTTGTTCGGGGTATTCAACGCCGGGCTCCCGAAGCTATGGTAGTAATTACCGGTTGTTATGCCCAGCTTAAACCTGAAGAAATAGCCAATATAGAAGGAGTTGACCTGGTATTGGGGGCAGCTGAAAAATTCAATCTGGCCAGTCATCTTAAAGATCTCACCAAGAGCCAGGCTGATGGGGGAGGGGCAAAGATATGTTCCTGTGATATTGAGGAAGTTGAGGGTTTCAACAGTTCTTTTTCGCTCAATGACCGTACACGGGCTTTTCTCAAAGTACAGGATGGCTGTGATTACAATTGCAGTTTCTGCACCATACCGCTAGCCAGGGGGCACAGCCGGAGTGACAGTATTGAAGGTGTGTTGGCAAATATGCGGGAACTGGCTGCAGGTGCCATAAAAGAAATTGTGCTTACAGGGATCAATCTTGGTGATTTTGGTAAAGGGAATAATGGCGGCAGGCATGAAAGCAGTTTTTTAGCCTTAATTCAGGCCATGGATAAGGAATCTGGAATAGACAGGATTAGGATTTCTTCCATTGAGCCTAACCTCCTTACAGACGATATAATTTCGTTTGTGGCTGGATCGGAAAAGTTTATGCCTCATTTTCATATTCCTTTGCAAAGCGGATCGGATAAGATACTGGGTGCAATGCGCCGCAGATACAAACGCGAACTCTATGCAGACAGGGTAAGGGTAATAAAAGAACTAATGCCCCATTGCTGTATAGGTGCAGATGTAATAGTTGGTTTTCCTGGAGAGACAGATGAAGATTTCAAGGAAACCTTCAATTTTCTTCACGAATTGCCGGTTTCCTATCTGCATGTTTTCACCTATTCGGAAAGGGCAGAAACTCTTGCAGCTGAAATGAAACCTGTGGTACCAGTACAAAAAAGGAATGAACGTAATAAAATGTTGCGGAATCTCAGTTACCAGAAAATGCAATACTTTATTGCCGAGCATAGTGGCACTGTGCGTAAAGTGCTGTTTGAAAAGGCTCAGAAAGATACAATGATGGAAGGCTTTACTGATAACTATATTAAAATAGTTGCACCCTATCGTGCTGAGTGGGCAAATAATCTTGTTGATTGGCGCATATAGTATGTTGGAATTGTACACGCTTGTTTCCCTAAGCCCAGTTTATAGGCATCCGTTATATTATTCTTGTTTTAAGCATTCTATATTAGCACTTAATTACTATAACCAGATACGATTCCGGGAATAAATTGCACTGAATTTTTCACGGATTTCCAGTTGATGATTTTCGATTTGATAATTTTTTTCAATACTCAAAAAAAATCGTATTTGCTGTAGAAATATTTCTTATTGGTTCAGTAATTATACATATCTTTAGGGTACGTAGCATTACTTTTCATATAATTAATTTTCAGTTAATTTTTTATTTTATAATTAAACCCTTTTCAATCTATTATTTGAATTTTCAACCTTCTTTTATGAAAAAAATCTTCCTTTTTACCAGCCTATATTTTATGGCAACCCTATCAGGAAATTCAGTTATTGCTCAGATGGTAGGTGACAATATTTTCTTTCCCGGCCACTGGGTTGAAGCAGCCATTGCGCCCAATGGGTCTATGGGTTCGACCAGAGGGGTACCTAGCGGTTATTACAGCAGCTCACCTACGTTTTCAATTTATGATCCTGCCCTGGCCACTACTGCGTCTGTTTCGACGCCTTTAATGATGATCTATGATGAAGGACATGATGGATGGACTACAGCGCTTACAGGAGTACATCCGCCATTTATGGGCGACTATTCTATGCCTGGTACTCCATATGAAGGATGGGGAATACAAGTGGCCGGCACACATAGCGAGGCACAATTTCAATATTATACAGGAGGAGGCGCACCCACCGGATTCGTTGGTGGTACATTAACTGGAAATAATGTTTCTTACACCAATACCGGTGGAAGTATGACCGGCGTATGGGCAGGGACGGCAGCAAGTGGCCAGCTGGCCATAACTCAAATATGCAGAGTTGATACTGAAGCATCGTGGGTGGTATTTACAGTTAAATTAAAGAATACAGGAGGCACGACTTTGACCGGCATTTATTATGAAAGAGAAGTAGACCCGGATAATGATGAAACACATACAGCAGGAAGTTACGGAATTACCTGTGGTGGAGGATTTGCTACCTATAATACTATTAATTACCAGAATGATTTTGCACACAGAGTTGAGGTAACAGCAGGCGCAGAATGTATAACCGTTAATACACTTTCTCTGGCAACCAAGGACTGCAGGGCAAGGAGTTATATCCAGACCGGGTGGCCAATGTCTACAGGTACCAGCCTTGCAACAATCTGGTCTGGTGCACCTGTGGCCGGTACTACTACCAGCGGAGATAATGCTATTGGTTTAGTATGGAATATAGGATCAATAGGCGCCGGTGACAGTACAATGCTTACTTACTCCTATATTTTTGATAATCTGAATAATATTGACAGCGCAGTTACCAATCCGCAAATAGTAACATTAGGTGTTGCCCACGATTCGACAGATACCGTTACCGCCTGTGTATTTTCAGGTGATACACTTAATGTAAGCATAATAAACGGGTCGACCGGTACCTTTGCAGGCGCATCCTGGACATGGCTTCCGAGTACATATCTTACTGCTACTACCGGAACTTTCAGTTCTGTACTCACGAGCAGTTTAACCAGTACAATAACCTATACTATTACAGGTACTGATACTCTGTATGGTAATTGCGGCGATAAGGTGTTTTTATTAACAGTTTTGCCGCCTACTTCCACCCCTGCACCTTCGGTTCACGACACTTCATTCTGTCTTGGAGCCATAGCAGGCCCAATAACCGCATGTGCCACCGGGGTAGGTATAAAATGGTATACCACACTAACCGGTGGTACAGGAAGCCTCATTGCTCCAACACCCCCAACCGGGACAGTAGGGGTAATAACCTATTACGTTACGCAGACTTATGCAGGATGTGAAAGTAACCCTCGTGTTCCGGTACATGTAACCATAGTTCCGCTTCCGGGTATTATTACCGGACCTTCTACTGTCTGTGTCGGATACACAATTACCCTTGCTGATACTGCCAGTGGCGGACACTGGAGCAGTTCTAACACCGCTATTGCAACGGTAGGGTCTTCTACCGGTATAGTTACGGGTATTACTGCAGGTGTGGTTACAATATCGTATACTGTTTCTACAGGCTGTTCTTCCGTAAAACTGGTTACCGTTAACCCATTACCTACAGCTATCAGCGGATCATTGACTGTATGCGCAGGGTCATCTACTCTTTTAAGTGATTTTGGAGGAGGTACGTGGACAAGTTCCCCTACAACAATTGCCACAATCGGCTCAGTAACGGGCATAGTAAATGGGATTGCTCCCGGCACTGCCACTATAACCTATACCTTATCGACCGGTTGTTTCCGGTCTGTAATTGTAACGGTTAATTCGACCCCTTTGCCTATTACCGGTACACTAATTGTTTGTGTTGGTTATACGACACCATTGGCTGATGCTACACCCGGAGGCACCTGGAGCAGTGTTACACCATCGGTGGCTACAATATCATCTACGGGAGTAGTAACGGGAGTAAGTGCCGGAACCAGCCTCATCTCTTATACACTTGGAGGTTGTGCAGCTACAGCCATAGTTACAGTTGCCACCGCTCCCTCAGCAATAAGTGGAATAAGTTCTTTATGTGCAGGGTCAACAACCTTCCTGTTTGATCCGACGGCAGGCGGCATCTGGACCAGCAGCACCACTAGTGTTGCTACAGTCGGTTCAAGTACCGGTGTTGTATTTGGGGTTTCTGCAGGGACAACAATTATAACCTATGCTTTATCTACCGGATGCTATGCGTTTTTTCCAATGACAATCAACCCGGTTCCGGCGCCTATTACCGGTCCATTGATACTATGTGTTGGTTCAATGGATACCCTGGCTGATGTCACTCCAGGTGGTTTCTGGTATTCAGCTGCGCCAACAACAGCGGCTATTGATCCTGTTTCTGGCGTGGATACAGGTATGTCGGCAGGAACAACAACAATATCGTATACATTGGGGACAGGATGTTCGTCTACGGCTACGGTAACTGTTAACCCCCCTCCAGGCGCTATAACAGGCGCAGGGCCTATCTGTGTAGGAGCAACAGTGTCTCTTTTCGGTCCGGGAGGTGGTACCTGGTCAAGCAGTAATACTGCTGTTGGTACTATTTCAACAGCGGGTGTTGTTACCGGGATTACGGCGGGAGTTACTACCATATCCTACACATTGCCTTCCGGTTGTGCATCTACAGTTATTATTACAGTAAATGCGTCACCAGCACCAATTGTTGGCCCTACCGGTGTTTGTGTTGGCCAAACCATAACAGAAAGTGATGCAACACCTGGCGGAACCTGGAGCAGCAGTGTGCCCGCTACAGGAACTATTTCGGCAACTGGTATATTTACAGGGCTTGCAGCAGGAATAACCACAATATCTTACTCAGGGACAGGAGGCTGCTCGGCGACAATATCTGTAACAGTTAATTCTTCGCCACCTCCTATTTCCGGACCCAACCATGTATGTGTTGGTTCTTCAATAAGTTTAACAGATGTTGGAGGCGGGACCTGGATAGAAAATCCGGTTTATTATCCATATGCAACCCTGGTTACATCCACTGGTGTTGTTACGGGAGTTTCTGCCGGTACAGCTATTATTACCTATTCACTCGGAGCAGGTTGTTCAACTACTGCATCTATTACAATCAATCCCTTACCAGGCGCTATAGGCGGAGCGAATAAAGTATGTGTAAGCAATTGCATTACATTGATTGATGCTGGTGGCGGCACCTGGAGTACATCAGGTGGATTTGCAACTGTAGGCGCCACAACAGGCAAT
>CAIVEH010000145.1 GCA_903904855.1 uncultured Bacteroidota bacterium
GACAATTCTTGCTTCAAAAGCTTTGCCACATCTTTGTGCTCAGTAAGTAAATCCGCATCATCCTTACGGAACCCATCTTTTCTACCAACCTTACCACCTGCTTTACGGTAACTATCATAACCAGACTTTATACGCTGGCGTATGGTCGTTTTCTCCATTTCGCTGACCGAGGTAAGTATTTGTATCATGAACTGAGATAGCGGATTGATCTCGCATTTGTCGTTCAGCGTTTCTATGTTGTAATTCTTAATGTAAAGCGAAATGCAGTTGTCATTAAGTAGCTTTATCGTTTTCAGTACCTCAATAGTATTCCTCCCGATTCTGGAGAGTTCCCAGGTTAATACCTTATCCACCTGGTTTGTCTTAACGAAGTCAATCATCTCCATCAGTTTCGGTCGGTCTTCATTGTTCTTACCACCCGATACTTTTTCTTCAAATGTACCAACCACCTCATAACTCATCTTCCTGGCATATTCCATCAATTCCTCGGTTTGCCTGGTATAATCCTGGATGGTTGTAGAAACCCTACTGTAAATGACAACTTTCATAACTGTATCACTATAATTATTTATATTGCAAAGATACGAAAAACAATCAAAAATGATACACCTTTAAATATTATTTTGATACACATTTGCTTTTGATACACTAACTAATAACCGTAACAGCCAAATCCTAATGTTGTCATTTTTAAAATTTTTCAAAAATTTTTACAAAATTTGGTTTTATTTCGAACGTTGGTCAAATTTTAGGATTGGCTTTTACAGGTACTTATATAAAACGAAGATCACCGACACCCAGTACTGGAGCTTACCCCTGCCACCAGGGGCTATGCGGATACGGATGTGCAACCCTTTTCATATCACGGTGGTTTCATGGTCTAAAACAGGCTAAAAATGCCCAATAAGCATCATATATTCTTGTTTTCCCTTACCTTTTGATTAAAGCAAGTTATTAGTTCTTCTTTTCGGTCTGTAAACGCTCCGTCACTAAGTCGGCTATACTTATTTTGATATTCTACAATTTTATCTATATGATGCTTGCCAACTCGCTCGGTAAAATGACCGAGTAAGATCCCTTCTTCAATATCTGCCTTAGTTTTTGTAATTCCCCCATTGGCTTGTACTCCTACAATCGTGTAGTATTCCCTGGGGTGCATTCCTGGTACATAGGGCATAGCTACTGTAGGTTGGAAGCTGATCTTATGTATCTGATTAAACATATATTCCCATTTATCAACCAATAAGAGATAGTTTTCAGGAGTGGTTAGGTCATGCATGGTTACAATGCCATCACCCAAATGATCTCTAACACGCTTAGTAATTCCATACTCGATCCTTAATAAGTTCAAGTTAGCATAAGTATCAGGTATTTGTACCCTTGTATTCAGCATTTCAAGTGTCTTATCATATATGGTTATACTTCGTGTACCATTACGGTAGAGAATACCGTTGTACTCATATTCTATTTTCTGAAAATATCTACAATGCCCAAAATATCGCTTGTAGATAAATGTGTTATTAGGCAGAACGATATTATCTGTAATATCAATCTTTGTTATTGTCAATCCAGTTACATCAAATCCAAGGTCTTCGCTCAGTTTAGTAGTAAAGGGTAGTATTTGGTTTAATTTTAATGTTTTCACATTGTTATTATTTAAGTATTTGGGTGCGCTACCTTCAATGTGTAACCCATGGTTATCTATTTTGATACTGATATTATTTATTTTAAAGCTATGACTAAAATAGCCGTTATTGGCATTTAGTGTGTTAAATCCGTATTTATCTTCAAGATGTTTTATGTCAACAATTGACGTATCAGTAGTAAATAGCTTAATGCTATCTATCATATTAATTTCATTTAATCGTATTATTATTTTACTGGCTGGTTACAGATTCTGTACCGACCGACTGTTTAAACATATAGGGGCGTATGACTGAGGGAGGCTTTACTCTGGAATATATATGTTTAGATTTAGTGCAATAAAATTGCAGTTCAGGTACACCCGAACAATCCCTCAAAGGATATATTAATAATTCTTACTAACTGCCTCGATGGGAATACGATCGGCAGATTTACATAATAGGTCGGAGGTTCGCTCCATTTCTTATTTTACCGCCAGGAGCCATTTACTCCTGGCTTTTTCATATGTGTACAATAATAATCATTAAAAACTACAAAAACAAACGCCAGATATACAACTGGGCAAAATGCAATACTTTATACATTTCTCTATTTGACTTGATCAAATCTGTTTACTATTATTGTAATAGTTGGAATGCTAACTCTCTTGTTATGAAATATATAGTAAGATGTATAATAAATCCTTAGCCAAACAAATAATGGATTAGGCTTCGATTTAAAGTGTTTGATTATGATGAAGGGCAATACAAGACTCCAAACTGGTCTTTAACTGCCCAAGAACTTAGATCCTACAAAGGATATGAAAATGTATCAGATGAAGAGGCTGAAAGAGTAATAGAAACTCTGGTACGATTAGCGGTAATTGTTTACAATACCAAATGACGAGAATAGGCAGCAATGCCTATTCTTTTTTAATTAATTAAATGATAATAATATGATAAATGCACATTTCCAGGCTTACATAAAGCCAAAGAGCAACGAAGCTCCCGCAAATAGAAAAATAATTGGTTACACTCGTGTGAGTTCTAAACAACAAGCCGACAACTATAGCATAGCCGAACAGGAGAATGAGATACGAGCGTACGCCAAGAAAAATAATTATATACTAACCGAAATAATAGGTGGTACATATGAAAGTGCGTCTGGTGATTTGACCCGCAAAGAGTTTAAAAAATTATATGATACGATCAAGAAAAGCAAGAAACGTCCGTTTGCAATCGCCATAAAGTTTATCAATAGGTTTTCTCGAACAGGTGCTTCTGCTATTAGCATCGTTTCAGAGTTGGTTGATAAAATGGGGGTTCACTTGATTGAAACATCAACTGGTTTGTGTACAGTGAACGTTAAAGACAAGATGCTGATATTCCATAAGCTACTGGAAGCCCAACAAGAAAATCAGGAGCGTCTTGAAAGGACTATGCCTGGCTTGAAAGCGTTTCTTAAACAAGGTAATAAGCTGGGTACTGTTCCATTTGGATATATACAGTTCGGTAAACGAGTAAAGGATTTTGAACGCATGAGTCGAACACAAATGATTAAAATTACCGAACAAGGTGAGATACTGAAATCTGCATGGCAATGGAAGTTACAAGGCGAAAGAGATACAGTAATTATATACAAACTTGAAAAACTTGGCGTAAAACTCAACCTAAAACAAATAGGTAAGATATTTCGTAATCCGTTCTATTGCGGTGTGTCGATAAATAAAATGTTGGATACACCAGTAAAAGGTAATTGGGAGCCTATGATCAGCCAAACCAATTTCCTGAAGATCCAGGGTATAATTAAACCATCAAAAGTTGGTACTTACCAGGTATCAAGTACCGATGAAAATAGACCATTAGCGAGGTTTTTGGTATGTGCAAATTGTGAATCATACCTGACTGGCTATGAAGTGAAGAACAAGAAAATACACTACTATAAGTGTCCTAAATGTAACGGTGTGAACATGAACGTTAGCTCAACCAAACAATCGAGAAACAAAGGTCTAAATGACCATTTCATCGAGATGCTCAGAACAATAACCTTAAAACCTGAAGCTAAAGAACCTTTCAATGAACTAATGAAAAGGCTATTTAAGGATCTAAACGGTGATACCATAAATGAGATACACGAACAAAATAATTCTATCCAAGACCTGAAAAATAAGTTGATGAACCTTGAAGAAAAATACCTGTATGATAATGCTATTGATAAGGATGTTTATCTAAAACACCGAGCCAATTTGGAAGCCAAAATCTGGGAGGCTGAGCAAAACGTTGCAGAATCAGCAAGCCTGTCATCTAACTTTGATGAATATCTTTTAAAAGCAACGGAAGTATGTGAAAACCTCAGTCAGTACTGGGTTTTAGGCGATCATGACAACAAGCAAAGGATACAAAAAATGCTATTCCCAGAGGGTTTAGTGGTCGTTCCCGTAAGCAGGGTACTTCTAACCGATAATTTGAACCAAATTTTTAAGCTAATCCCTTGCCTGGAGAGCGTTTCAGAAGTTGATAAAAAAGAGAAAGCCAGCAAAATTGCTGACTTATCTCTTTCAGTAGCGAGGAGGAGACTTGAACTCCCGACCTCAGGGTTATGAATCCTGTGCTCTAACCACCTGAGCTACCTCGCCATTTTTTCGGACTGCAAAGGTAGAAAAAACAATCTAAAATAAGTCAATCCTGCTAAAATAAATGTATTACCTGCGCGAACGGTAGTGATGCCAGTATTGGTGGTGCCAATGCCGGTGCGGGCCACGAGGGCCGGGCCAGCCCCAATGCCAGCCATAACCGCCATATACAAAGCAGGAGGAAAATAAAGACATGATCAGGAGTAAAAGCAGCAAATTTTTAAGTTTTCTCATTACTTTTTAGTATTTGAAGTATTGTGCACCGAAAAGTTTAATAGCGCGAAGATATTTAAAACATTATTTGGCTGAGAATATAAATTGTAATTAAAACCAGAATCAGCAATGTGGATTTGTGTATAGTTTTTATTTTTTCTCTTTGAATTTATCATCCCCGCTCCTTATCTTTGCCGCACTAAAACATTATAATGCCACTAAAAATTAAACCAACAGGAAAAGATAAGTCAATGCTAATACTGCATTTTGTAGTTTTTGCAATAGTTACCGCACTCACCTGGATGATGTATGATCCGCACAACGGGCATTGGGCTTACCCATGGCCGGCATGGACTACCGCTGCATGGGCACTTGCTTTTTTAGGCCATTTCTGCATAGTGTATACCAGCTATGAAGATAAAGGGTATAATGTTTACCGCAATCAGCAGGGAAAGGATTAAAAGTTCGCAGTTTTCAGTTGGCTGTTGACAGTTGACTATTAATTTTCAATAAAATTTGAGTTACGAATTAAGTACCCCATTTGCATTTGCAATTGGGGTATTGTTTTTAGTCTTGGCCTGTATCAGCTAAAGTTATAAACCGAATAGTTGTTATCAGGTTTGATTATGGTAACTTTGCTGCTTAGCTGTATTTCATATTAAATAACTGTAATTTTCGCTCAAAGAGTATGAAGAAATCGCACATAATTCTCCTATTATTAATCGTTGCTGCAATAGTGGTTATTGTATCCTCATTCGGCTCGCTAAGCAGCTATGAGACATTTGCGTCGGCAGCACACCAACAAGGCAAGAAGCTCTATGTTATTGGATATCTTCAGAAGGATAAGGAAATGGTATACGACCCTAAAACTGATGCCAACCATTTTTCGTTTTTTGCCAAAGACAAAGCAGGTGATATGCATAAGGTGATTTTCAACGGTGAAAAACCACGGGATATTGAAAAATCGGAGCAGATAGTGATGATGGGCTATGATGAGGGCGGTACTTTTCATTGCTCAAGAATACAAATGAAATGCCCATCGAAATACAAAAAGGATATGGTGGCAGAAGGTAAGGAAGGGTGAATTACTGAATTTCTCAATGGCTCAATGGCTTAATTAATATGCCAATGAAATAAATAGTTCAAATATTAGCCAACATAATTAATACTAACGACTTAATACTAACGACTTACGACTAAAAAATGGATACACAGTTTATAGGGGAGCATCTTGTACCCGGGCACCTGGGCCATTTTTTTGTAATCGTTTCCTTCGTTGCTTCGCTGTTCAGCGTTTTCAGCTATTTCGCTGCGGTGCGTACCGAGCAGTTTAATCCGGTCAGTAGCAGGTCGTGGCTGATACTGGGCAGAAGTGGTTTTATTCTTCATTCAGCTTCGGTTATCAGTATTTTTATTGCTCTTTTCTACATTATTGAGCATCACCTGTTTGAGTACCATTATGCATGGGAGCATTCTTCACTCTCATTACCTCCCAAGTATCTTCTTTCCTGTTTCTGGGAAGGTCAGGAAGGCAGTTTTATGCTATGGACATTCTGGCACAGCCTTCTCGGCCTTATTGTGATGAAGACCGCCAAGGGGCTGGAGAGCCGCACTATGGCTATTATAGCACTGGTGCAGGTGTGCCTGGCTACAATGATCCTTGGGTTTTATTTCGGAGCCGATATCAAGGTGGGCAGCACGCCATTTATGCTGTTGCGGCACTCTATGCAGGCAGCGCCCATCTTCAGTAACCCTAACTATTTGGACTTTATAAGGGATGGTAATGGCCTTAATGTGCTGTTGCAGAATTACTGGATGGTAATACATCCTCCGGTACTGTTCCTCGGTTTTGCGGCTACGCTTATTCCGTTTGCTTATTGCATAGCGGCTCTCTGGAAAGGGGAATATACCACCTTCATAAAACCAACATTAGCCTGGTCTATTTTCAACGGTGCAGTATTGGGAACCGGAATAATGATGGGCGGCGCCTGGGCTTATGAGTCGCTGAATTTCGGCGGATACTGGGCCTGGGACCCTGTTGAGAATGCATCGCTGGTGCCATGGCTTACATTGATAGCGGGCCTGCACACCTTACTGGTTTACCGCAGCACTGGCCGCGCCTTAAAGCTTACGTTTTTCCTGCTGCTGATAACCCACCTGCTAATCTGGTACTCTACTTTCCTTACCAGAACGGGTATACTGGGCAAAACATCGGTTCATGCTTTTACGGGTGACGGGCAAGCGCTTTATTATCATTTACTGGTAGTAATAGCAGCACTGTTAGCGCTTACTGTCGTTTTTATGGCGTGGAGGTGGAAAGGTATACCGGGTATTAAAACAGAAGAGCATATCCTGTCACGGGAGTTCTGGATGTTTATTGGTTCCGTTGTTCTGTTTCTTTCAGCGCTGCAAATAGCTATTACTACTTCAATCCCGGTATGGTCGCCACTGGCAAAGTGGGTAACGGGTAAAGATTTTGCACCACCGGTGGATATCATGAAGCACTATAACGATATCCAGGTTTTTGTGGCTATAATAATTGGCCTGCTATCTGCCATTGTTTTGTACATGAAATTCAAACAGACAGATGGCAAATTATTGTGGCGCAGACTTGGGCTTACAGCATTTATTGCATTGGTTATTACTGTTTTTATAGGCTGGGGACAAACTATTACTACCTGGCAATATGATTTGATGCTCTTTGCTGCCTGCTATGGTATTGTTGCCAACATCTATTACGGTATTGTAGTACAGAAGCTTAATTTTAAAAAACTTGGACCATCTGTATCCCATCTTGGCTTTGCTACCGTTCTTTTGGGAATTCTGCTATCTTCCTACAATAAACACGCTATTTCCATAAGTACTACCGGTGGTGTAGGCATGGATTTTGGGAAGAAAACGGCAGCTGAGAATGCCAAAGAAAACAATGAGAATGAAATCCTGTTTCACGGCATACCTGTTGCTATGGGCGACTATATGGCAACCTATATAGGTGATAGTGAGGTAGCAGGCAAGGACAGGCGGATTTATTACCGGGTGCATTTTGAAAAGAAAGACACTGCTACGCACAAAGTGGTGGATGAATTTATGCTTTACCCCGATGCCTTTATTAACCCTAAGGGCATGCAGGGACTTACCGCCAATCCATCAACCAGGCACTTCTGGGATCATGATATTTTTACCTACATCAACAGCGCATCGGATAACAGCAAAACTGATACCAGCAAATATCGCAGCCATCTGGTGAGCAAGCCGGGCGATACAATTTTTGTAAGTAATGGCTACATTATATTCAATGGCTTCAGCAAAGATGTTAAGGACAGCAGGTACAAGCCAGTAGAGGGCGACCTGCCGGTTGCAGCAGAGCTTAAGGTTTATGACGTTGATGGCTTTGTAAAAGACCTGAATCCTGTATATATTCTGCGCAACAAGCAGTATATAACCTATATGGAAGACACTGTTCTGCAAATGGGTTTATTCGCACGATTTGCCAACCTGAATGTTCTCTCTAAAGACTCTGCAACAGCCGATATTATGATCAGGCAAACTGACCCTAAGGATGACTTTATTGTGCTGAAAGCTCTGGTTTTTCCGTATATCAATGTGCTGTGGCTGGGTATAGTGGTCATGGTGTTGGGGTTCTTTATCAGCCTGGGCAGGTTACTCACAAAGAAGGTAACTACAAATTAGTTTCAAACCTGTAACATTTCAAGTTATACTTATTTTGACTTTCCTGCCAGGTAAGCTTTCCATGGCTCCCAGTAAAAAGTATGCCACCCTTTTTCTATACCATCGGCATGTTGATCGGGAATGTTGGAATGAACTATGTGGGCAGTTGTGTTGTTGCCCCTGAGCTCGAAATGCAATACAAATGTTGAATCAGCATCTTTGGCATCCCAGTCGGAGCCGCGCCAGCTTTGCACGATGAGGTTGTCTTTAACCAGTTTCAGGTTCTGACCAGAGATATAGCCACCATGTGCCGAGAAACCGATACCTTCTTTATTGGCTATTTCTGCAGGTGCACCAGTGGCTTTTGAATGCTTTTTGGCATTGATGTAAAGGTCATACAGATCTTTGGGCGAAGCGTTTTTGAAGGTAATCTTCTGAACTATTGTTTTTGCCATGAGTTTAAGTTTTGATAAATTAAAGTTAGGAATTTGATTGTGAAATTATATAGACATTGGGTTAAAATTTTGCAGGAAAAGGCACCATAAAGTACTTACGTTCGATGAAAAAACAACCACTATCCCCACAATATCCACACCCTGTGTGTACACACGAATTTTATCCTGTTAATAGGATAAATTTGCCATCGCTCATCATAAATAAGCTTTATTGAAAACCAAAAACGCCACTCCCTCTAAGGGTCAGATTACATCGCGGATTGTATCACGAACTTCGAATGTGAAACCTGAGATTGGTTTTATGCTTAACCTTGCATCAGAAAATTACAATATCGGCTTCGGACTGGAACTGGTAAAGGTTTTTGAGGCAGAAGGCAAAAAGGTTTTTAAGAAGCTGGAAATTATTCCGGGGAAAAAAATTGAGGAACTGGAACAATGTCCATCCGACATCAGGGAGCTACTGCACAGCCTTACTAGTTATGGCCTGGAGCAACACCTTAAAAAAGATGGATTTGCTTACTTGTTTAACTATGAGTTCCCCTGGAATTATTTAACTGATAATGCTAAACGGTCGCTCAAAAAATACTACATCTCCAGGATGCAGTTGTTATGGTCCTGGCTGAGCCGGCAGAAGAACGTTTATTGTATTAAGAACATTACTTTCAGTACCAAAAATGTTCTTCCTACCAGCCTGGCCCATAATCTGATTCAAATTGGTTTCAGTGCGGAAGAACAAAACAAGGACATTATTATCAGGTTGGGGCAGGTAAAAGATGGCGCAATACTGGCATCTGAAAAAACACACATTTACGGCGGATTAATTATTGAAGTAAACGGCATATTGCACCTGCCCGACCATGTGCCGGATACGGAAACGATGAAGCAGTTTGAGCATGGCTTTATGAAAGTACCTGTAACAAGCAGGGAACGTGTCATCAAATCAATAATACCGCAATTGCAACGCAGCTATAAAGTAGAGGCCTCGTCTACATTGCTGGCCGAAACGATTCAGGTTATACCCATACCACAGGTTTTCTTCAGGGAAATGGACGGCATATTCCTGATTGTTCAGCCCCGCTTTGATTATAATGGCACAGTAGTAAACTACGATACAAGCCCTGAAAACATTATTCAAACCAGACCTGGAGGTCTGCTCACAATTATTGAGAGGAACCCTACGATTGAAAAAACATTTTTCGAAAGCATGAGGCGACTTCATCCCAAATTTGAAAAGCCAACGCTGAATAATTTCTTTTTTCTGCCGTTTGAAGACACCATGAAACGCAACTGGTATATAAATACAATTGCTGCCCTCGGGGAAAGCAATATACCAATAACGGGCACGGAAGCACTGAAAAGCCACCGTTTCAATGTACATAAGCCTAAGCTAAAAGTAACCGCAGGCAGCGGTATTGACTGGTTTGATGTTCAGATAGAAATTTCTTTCGGCGATCAGGTTGTATCGTTACAGGGAATTCGCCGCGCCATGGCCACCGGACAAAACATGGTGACACTAGGCGATGGCACAGTGGGAATATTACCGGCAGAAATGCTGCAGCAATATGAACCGCTGATGAAAATGGGCAACGAGCAAAAAGATGGCAAACTGCGAATCAGCAAGCTGCACTATACCCTGCTCGACCAACTGCCTGAGAGTGAAAGAAATGCAGCTGTGAAGCAGGAAATAGCAGAGAAAAAAGAACGGCTGAAGCTTATAGGTACAATAAAGAGTGTGAAGCCTGACAAAGCCATAAAAGCCGAATTACGACCTTACCAGCTGAGTGGTTTCCAGTGGTTTCATACGCTCGATGAGCTGGGCTGGGGTGGCTGCCTTGCCGATGATATGGGGCTGGGTAAAACCCTGCAGGCAATAACATTCCTGCAGTACCTGAAGCAAAAATACAAAGGCAGCACACACCTGGTTATCTGCCCTACATCACTTATCTACAACTGGGAAAGCGAATTGCAGAAGTTCTGCCCGTCGCTCAGGTACCACATATATTATGGCAATGAACGGGAGTTCACCGATAAGCATTTTGCGGGTTACGATGTCATTATCACCAGCTATGGCACTATACGGAACGATCTGGACCAACTGCGGGAACTCGATTGGCATTATGTGTTTCTGGATGAGAGCCAGTCCATCAAAAATCCCGACTCGCTTACAACAAGAGCCCTGCAACTGCTGAAAAGCAAAAACAGGATGATACTGAGTGGCACTCCAGTACAAAATAACACCTTCGACCTGTTTGCTCAATTCAATTTCATAAACCCCGGCCTGCTGGGCAACCGCGATTTTTTCAGAACTGAATTTGCCAACCCTATAGATAAGGGCGGTGATGCCGGTAAAAGTGAGCTGCTGCGCAAAATGATATACCCCTTCCTGCTACGCCGTACCAAGGAGCAGGTTGCCCAAGACCTGCCCGACAAAACCGAAAGCATTATCTGGTGCCATATGGATACGGAACAGTTGGCCGTTTATAATCAGTATAAAAGTTATTACCGCGATTACCTGCTCGATAAAATAGAAGATCTCGGCATGTCCAAAGTGGGCATATATGTGTTGGAGGGATTGCTGAGGCTACGCCAGATATGCGATAGTCCCGAGCTGCTTAAAAACAGGGATATTACTACCACTCAAAGTGTTAAGACTGATGAGTTGCTCCGGGAAATAGAGGAGAATGCAGGCGGTCATAAGCTGCTTGTATTTTCGCAGTTCACAGAAATGCTGCACCTGATTGAATCGCGCCTGCAAAACGATGCAGTGCCCTATACTTACCTTGATGGCAGCACACCTGCTGCTAAAAGAAAGGAAGCTGTAAATAAATTCCAGAACGACCCGGCAATAAGGGTATTCCTGATTTCGCTCAAAGCAGGCGGCATTGGCCTTAACCTCACCGCGGCCGATTACGTTTACATTGTAGACCCATGGTGGAACCCTGCAGCTGAAGCACAGGCCATAGACCGTACACACCGAATAGGACAGGTGAATAAAGTATTTGCCTACAAAATGATCTGCAAGGGCACCGTAGAAGAAAAAATCCTTCAACTACAACAAAAGAAAAAACAGCTTGCCGCCGACCTGATAAGCGAAGATGCTGCCTTTGTAAAAAACCTTACGAAGGATGATGTGGCGTTTTTATTCAGCTAAATTTAATTTTCCTTCCTGCTTCTTTTTATTTCCAATTGCTTAACGTCAGTAATGTCTTTGGGACGTGGATCAGTTAGTTTATCTGATATTAAATCCTCAAAACATAAAAACATGATCTCTGCTCCATCTACAATAACTACTTCTTTCCTTCTATAAGCATCTATGAATTTTATCGATGCTTTCAATTCTGGCAAAAAATCAATAGTAAAATTATCAAATTGGAATCTGAAAAAAGATTTCTTAGGATTAGGAGATTTTTCTGCTTTGAATTCGTTAACGTCTGGTCCAAGATCCTCCAGTGCATTCAAAAGCTTAAAATAGTTTTCATAAGTTGAATTATACCAAAAATCCAGGTCAGGCTTTTCGGATACCATGCCAGCAATATTCATAGATGGCCTAAAATAGCCATGTAATGCAACTGCAGTACCACCTACTATTAAATATTGCACAGAATGTTTGTTCAATATTTCGCAAACACTAAGTATGCTATCAGTCAGGTTTTTTATCATAAACCGCTTTATCCTTCTGCTTTAGCGAAAATTCACTTTTTACCAGATTTAAAAAATCTTCAAACTCCGACATCAGTTTTTTACTAGCAACTGTATTTGTTTTGCTTAAACTATCTTGCGTTTTTAAAGCATCAAAAGTTGTATATTTCGTTAATTTCGACATATGATCTGGGCTATTTATTGCTATCAATACCTAACAACTGTAAGATAATTCCTTTTTCCCTTTTGTAAAGTTACATATATCTCATTATCTAATCACAATTTCTTACTCAATTACGCCCTTCCCTTTAAAACTGAAGCATGATTACTTAATTCAGTCATTTAGCAAACAAATCAGCCCTTCACTACCGGCTGCCTGATGATGGTTTTTAATTTTTCCGGAGCAGTTTTGCGCTGATCGCTAAGGTATATTTCGTGATGTTTGCCACTCAGTTGGCAACCATTATCTTTTGCAAATTGGTGCAGGTTCATTATGGTTGGCCCTTCATCTGCGTAGGGACCGATATATAGCACCTGTACACACAAACCTTCTTCGAGTTTTTCCAGCCGCATTTTAGGCAAAGCGGGTAAGTCTTTTTTTTCGCCGGCAGTTTTGACCGATTCCTGGTAAAGTGCATCGGTAATGTATTCAGGCTGCATAATCATAGCTGTCCACTTCCAGTTATCTTTTTTGGCAATCATAAAGTCATTCATGTCGTCGGCCCACCAAAGACCCTCAAGCGGAGGCACTACATAATCTACACCAGTCCGTTTTTTCACCATGAATTTCAATGTATAGGCTACACTGTAAAGTGCCTCAATGGCCAGCTGAAACTCTTTAGATGTATTAGGATTACCTGATCCGTCTATTTTCAGGTAATTCATTGTTGGTATACTTAGCAATTCAGGCTTCCCTACCTTGCCTTTATAACCCGATAGTTCTTTTTTAAAATCAATCTTATCCATTTTGAAGTGTATTATAAGTGTAAGTACCTTTTGCAAAATTAAATCGAAATAGAGGAACCTGAATGATCCTGATCAGCATGTAGATTGATTGTAATTTGAGTCGATTAAAGTCGCTGATTTTTGATTTCAATTACAAAGAACCTCTGTCAACAGATAAGCATTTTGACCAATTAATAGTAGTCATCCTTTTGTTCCTTTGAATATTTTCTCTATTTTTGCACTCAAATTTTCAAATACCCTAAGTAATGTTGTTTTTATTCTCTCCTTTCGTTTAATAAGATTTCCACTCAAAGCCATTTTGCGGGAAATATACAGGTTCATAATCGCACATGAGTTGTTATGTTTTTGCAGTATATAATTCAGGATACCTTTCCTGAAGATGCGAAATCATTAACAATTATCTGCTATGCTCTTGCTGGTGCAGGAAAGTGCATCCTTCCCCTAAATGAAATGGCGTTCCCGAAATCAAATTATTGAACGATAAAAACACAAAACTAATTTTATGTACCTCAGGTTTATAACCCGTTTCAGAGACGAGGATGAGGAGGAATGTACCGGTGTGTTTCAGGCCGCATACTATCTGCGCAGAAGTGAACTAATTAACGATTTTGACAAACATTGCCTCAATGAACTGCTGGACTGGTTTGGAGAAAATTTAAATGCTCCCACCCGGTTTCACAGGTCGAGAAGAAGAAATGCAAGGAATGTTTCTTTATCCTGGTTCAAATGCAGTTCAAAAGAACATGTTCAGAAGCTTTACGAAATGATCTGGATACTGGACAAATACGGCATGACAGTAGAGCGCATAAAAAGGCGCAACCCCGGATATATACTGTATGAAGATGAGTACCAGGTATCCAGCATCCCATATGGCAGGGAACGGAAACTGGTAATCTGACAGCTCACTTCCCTTACTATAAAGCCCTCAGCAGTTGCGGAGGGCTTTATATATTTACGGTCAATAAGTACAAGGAAAGGATTACGAATAAATCAAGCCATTTACAGCTTTACTATTTTTTCAGTAAATAATATGTCTCCCCTTCCGTCTTCCAGAGTCAGTATATATACGCCTTCCAGGAGACCGCTTAGAGATAAAGTTTCCGATTCATTCATCCATGGCAGGCTTACTGTGCGCAAGGTTTGGCCTGCCGCATTCGAAATAAGAATTTGGGTATTGCTGCCCTTTAAGGCATCCGGCCTTGATATAGTTACTGATCCATTTGTGGGGTTTGGATATAGCGTAATTAATTCTTTTGCAGATTTGATACTGTGTGCAGCGAGGGCAGCACCATATGTCTCGTAATAGTAATGAAATTCCCGCTCTGTTGCCGTATCGTAATAACCTGCGCCGGTGATACTATCAGTGATAATGTAGTTATACATAGAAGCCCAAACCGGATTACTATAACTGTCATAAAAATAAGTTGATTTCTTTCCTGACATCATTTTCATTCCACTACCACCTGTGTAATTGCCATAAGATTGGAAGTATACTGTATCAGGCAACCCCGAAAGTGAGATATGTTTTGAATCAATGGATATGTAATAGGGAGAAACAAAACCAAACTCATACATTCGATGGAATGTATAATAACTAATACCAGTTGTGTATCCGAATGAATCTGCCATATAAGGGTACCACAAACCTGTGTTGCATTTGCTTATACTATCGCTATGTAACGTATGGTCAGTGTTATAGCTTAAATATAATTTCTGATAGGGTTGCCAAATTCCGGAAGTATAATTGCTATCCAGAAATACTTCTGATAAGGTTAAGTTATGAAATAAATCGTAAGCATAAATACTTTTATCTTGAGGGTACCACACTGTATCGCCGGGATGTACACTTGAGCTGTCCATTACAAGGTTACCTGAAGTATCGTAATAGGAAAGCCTGATATAACTGGTGTCCCAGGCCAAGGTGGCAGTATCGTAGACAGATTGCACAAATGAAACAATTTCACCCAGTGTATCATAATTTAGTTGTTGCCTGTAATTTGAACCTGGATAAGGATTTGTATAGGATCTGAATAAAGTTGCAATATTATGGCCTGTATAGGTATAATCAGTCTTACCAAATACCCCAAAAATATAACCAGAACTATCCGCACAAAAATCATTCCACATTGCTTCACTATCAGGCATCACCTCAGCACCTTTATAAATGAATGTATTATAATGCAAATAAAGATATGCTGGTGAACTGATATTAGTACTTGGTAAACCTCCGTAAGGATAGTCGCTGAGTGAATAAGCAGCTGTTTGATAATTGAAAACAGAGCCATTCTCGCCAGAATAATAAAAGTATCCTGAATCTGATATTCCCCATGGTGAAAAGGCGCTTGTATCCTGGAAATTATATCCGCTATAGGCTATTAAACGTTCATGGGCACCTGGGCTGGTTGTTTTCCCGACGGGTGTCAACTTTTTATTTCGCTCAGTGTATTGCTGTTGCAAGATATTATCAACTAAACGCCTGCCTGAATTTAAAGATGGAAAGCCATTTGTATTAGGTTGCAAAACCATTTGTGCCTGCGACATAAAGATGTTAGTCAAAAGAAGAACCAATAGGCAGGAAATTAATATTTGAATGTGTTTCATAACGTTGGAGTTTTGATGGTTTTGGATAATGATATTATACTCAAGACGTTGAAATAATGCCGAATGTTAGGCTTAGCCATAAATATATATTTTTCTATGGCCTCTGTAAATATATTAAGGCTGTCTTCCATGGTGGAATAAAAATCAGTTATCTTATCATTCAAATAGTTTGGTAATATTGAATCAATTATTTACGTTTGTGAAAACCACTCATTTTCTAAAGGTATAAAAAAATTATACCATTGTTTATTAGGTTTCACATATTTTGCATTGGTGTATTTTTCAAAATACTGGATTACAAAAATTATTAGTATATTATAGTAAACAGAATTGATTTTAGTTAATATTTTATCGTTCCTTAATTTAAAACAAAAAAAAATGAAACCACTCAAATTAGTAGTGCTTATTGTTCTGGTACCTTTCCTTAGCTTCGGCTGGAATTCCAATGGCCATAGTACCTGCGGCGCAGTTGCTTATTATTATCTGAAAGCTAACAGCCCTGCCACAATTAAAAAAGTAACAGATATTCTTGAAAAACATCCCTGGTATACTACTGAATGGGCCAAAAGGCTTAAGGGGCTTAAGGGAGAAAGCAGGGATGTCGCTCTGTTTATGCTCGCTTCCACTTTTCCGGATGAAGCCAGGAGTACTATTTTCAAAGATAAAAGTTATGACTCCTGGCATTATATTAATTACCCTTTTCACCCTGGCAAACCTGAAGGTAAGCTGGCCGTGCAGCCCACCCCTAATGCCGAAAATAAACTGATTTCTCTTTTAGCTATTATTGGCAAAGAACCAGATGCAAAGGATATTCCGCTTGATTTATGCTGGATTTTCCACCTCACAGAAGACCTGCATCAGCCCTTGCATTCTACTGCCATGTTTGATGAAAATCATCCTAAAGGCGACCAGGGGGGGAATCTGGTACTCTTCAAAATCGTTGCTGATAGCCCTGCCACAAAGCTTCATAGTTTTTGGGATGCACTGATGACTGGTAGTTTTACTACCACACCAGCAAAGGCAAAAAAGATTTTTGGAATGAAGGAGTATAAAGAATCAGCTCTGGAGGAGTTAAAGCAAAATACTACAATTACAGAATGGGTACAAAAGGAAAGTTACCCTCAGGCTATAAAGTATGCCTATCTTGATGGCAAAATGAACGGATACCAGGATCATCCGAATTTAGCTCCGGCTGGCTATAAGGAAAAGTCTGCTAAAATTGCCGAACGCAGGGTAGTTCTTGCCGGTATCAGATTAGGTAAATTCCTGAAAGATAGCCTTAAATAATAATTATCTTCAGTATTTTTACTGTAAATATTTTTCAATTCAAGCCAGTATTTTATCATCGTTCCTTAGATAAAGAAAGCCACTCCAAAAGAATGGCTTTCTTTATTTTATCATCGTTCCTAAATCACGAAATTTCAGTACTTATACAAAATGAATCTACCTCAGCAATTAGCCAAACACCTTCGGGAAGCCTATACCGGTGGCAACTGGACATCTGTGAACCTGAAAGCCACCCTTGCAGATTTAACATGGCAGCAGGCCACAACTCAGGTATATTCATTTAATACCATTGCCACTTTGGTTTATCATATCCATTATTACATAATTGTGGCAACTAAAGTTTTGCAGGGCCAGCCACTAAATTCAAAGGATGAATATAGTTTCGATACACCGCCGGTTCTTTCTCAGGCTGATTGGGAAACCCTGCTGAATAAAACCTTTACAGAAGCCGAAACCTTTGCCAGCCTTATAGAGCAACTACCAGAGGCGCAGCTTTGGGAATACTTTACTGATGAAAAATACGGCAACTATTACCGCAATATCCAGGGAATAATTGAACATGCCCATTATCATCTGGGCCAGATTGTGCTGATAAAAAAGTTACTGCACCAACAGGCATCATAAGGATACAATCGCTTCATGGTCCGGCAAATGGCCAGCGATAACCAGTTTCAGAGGATGTTGCAAGATGTATTTATTACTATAGGTAGTGGTATTTCACATTTCAAAAGCACATTTAAAAAATCTCTGACATCCGTCATAAATAGTAATGACCTCTGTCATAAACAGAAAGCTGAAAAAGCGATTACTTGCTCTTTTTATTTTTTGTAGCTTATGAAACAGGCCACCTTTTACATTAATGGCAAAAAACACCAGGTTATTGTCGGAGAACATGATATGCTTTCTGATGTAATCCGGAACAAAACCGGGCTCACCGGAACCAAGCAGGGATGTTCGCAAGGCAGTTGCGGTGCATGTACAATATTGGTTAACAGCGAAGCCGTTTTGGGTTGTATCACACCCGCCATGCGTTTCGAAGGCGCTAAAATAACCACCATCGAAGGTGTTGCAACAGCTGAGGGACTGCACAGGCTGCAGGAGCTGTTTGTAGAAAAAGGAGCTATTCAATGTGGCTTCTGCACTCCGGGTATGGTACTGACAGCAATAGATTTCCTGCAAAATAACCCAGATCCCACCATTGATGAAATCAAGCTGGCATTATCCGGAAACATCTGCCGGTGTACCGGTTATAAAAAGATTATAGAAGCGGTTACCGATTATGTAAAAGAAACACAGCACAATAAAAATATTCCACATCGTCAACCCGGACCTAATGAAGCGCCCAACAAAATTGTGGGTGTGAGCCGGCCATATATTGAAGCCACCAGGAAAGTGCAGGGACTGGCCGATTATGCCGATGACTACCAGGTAAAAGATGCCTTACACGTAAAATTCCTGAGAAGCATTTATCCACATGCGCTGATTGATCATATCGACAAATCGGAAGCGCTGAAAATGGAGGGGGTAAGGTATATTGCTACCGGCGAGGAAATACCGGTAACCTTCGGAGTGCTGCCTATTTCGCAGGATGAAACAGCTATGGCTATCGAGAAGACCAGATATGTTGGTGAGATTGTTGCTGCTGTAGCTGCCGATACTGAAGAGATTGCAGCTGAAGCCTGTAAACGTATTCTGGTAAAATACACGCCTATCAAAGAGTTCTTGACCATAGATGATTCTATCAATGATATAGGTCCAAATCAGAAGATTCATGAGTACGGCAAGTTTAATAATAACATTCATAAGAAAGCTGAACTGCGGTTTGGCGATCAGGCACAGGGACTGAAAGATGCCGATGTTGTGAGCAAAATGTCGTTTGCGTTTGAAGGCATCAACCATGGTTTTACCGAGCCTCATGCCGCTACTGCCTGGTGGGATGAGAACGGACTCACGATTATTACAGCTACCCAGGTTACCCACTACCTGCAGCGTGCACTGGCAAAAACAATGGAAGTACCACTGAGCAGGGTTAGGGTTATCAAGCCCTATATTGGCGGAGGTTTTGGTGGTAAAGGCGATCCATTCCCTCATGAGATCATCATCTCACATATTGCCAGGAAAACCCGCAAACCGGTAAGAGTATGCCTTACACGCGAAGAAGTTTTCCTCAATAACCATGGCCGTCACCCTTCAAAAATGAATATCAGCCTGGGCGCCGATAACGACGGCTATCTAAAAGTACTGGATGCCGATATAGCTATCGATGGCGGCGCTTATGGTAGCTTCGGGGTGGTAACATCTTATTATAATGGCGTGCTGTTGCAGGCGCCCTACAAGCTCGATAATTTTGGCTTTAAAACCATACGGGTATATACCAATAAACCGCAGTGCGGCGCCATGAGGGGACACGGAGCTGTGAATTCCCGCTTTGCAGTCGAGTCGCTGATTGATGATATTGCCCACCGAATACATATGGACCCGGTAGAGATGAGGTTGAAAAACTTCCTCGACTCAAATACTCTCACAGTTGGGCATTACCGTATCACATCCAATGGCAGCAGGGAATCCCTTCAGACAGTTGCTGACCAGTCTGAGTGGGCAAATAAGCACGGCAAAATGGAGTATGGACATGGCCTTGGTGTAGGTTGCGGGTTCTTTATCAGCGGCAGCGCATTACCTATCATCTGGAACGAATTGCCTCAGTCTACAGTTCATCTGAAAGTTGATTTCGATGGCCGGGTATTGATAACCTCTGGAGCTAATGATATAGGCCAGGGCAGCGATACCATGCTGGCTATTATTGTTGCGGAGGTGCTGGGCATTAATATGGATAAAATATTTGTGGTTGCAGCCGATACCTTGCTCACACCTGTTGACCTGGGCAGTTACTCAAGCCGGGTAACATTTATGGCTGGAAATGCAGCCAAGAATGCAGCCGAAAATCTGAGAACTGAAATCTCCAGTGCTATAGCAACCAAAAAAGGTATTGAGGCCAGCGAACTGAATTTCTCTGAAGAAAAGGTATTCAGTAATGATAAATCAATAGAGTTATCATGGCTCGATGCTATAGAAATACTCACAGCCAACAGGGGCGCAGTGAGTGTGAGTGGTAAATACATATCACCAAAGCTGGGAGGTGATTTCAAGGGTTCAGGTGCAGGGCTGAGTCCTTCCTATAGTTTCGGTGCATGTGTCGCAGAGGTAAAGGTAGATATAAATACCGGGCATGTGCGGCTGCTGAATGTATGGGGAGCACACGATTGCGGCAGGGCGCTGAACCCTATGGCTGTGGAAGGCCAACTGGAGGGATCATGGCATATGGGTATAGGGCAGGCATTGAGCGAAGAAATGCGTTATTACAACGGTCTGCTGGTGAATAACAACTTCATTGATTACAAGATACCAACAACCCTGGATACACCGGATATTCATACCAATATCATTGAAACCATGGACCCTGAAGGGCCTTTCGGAGCCAAGGAATGTGGCGAAGGCGCTATTCACCCGGTAATTCCTGCAATTGCCAATGCCATCTTTGATGCAGTGGGTATAAGGATTACCAATCTTCCTATTAAATCGGAGGATGTATTGGAATTACTGAAACAAAAATCAGTGTTAACAGATCAAATGGCCGAATAATTATGATAGCTGAGAAAATTTATATCAAGACAGCAACTGCCGATGAAGCCATCAGCATGGCTTATGCGCATAAGGATGATTTTTGCTATCTGGCGGGCGGCACTGATGTGCTGGTTAATAAATACCAGGGCAATAAAGAAAGCAAATGCCTCATAGATATTACCGGTATTGCCGAACTGAAACAGGTAACCATTACCGATACCCATGTTAAGATTGGCTCACTGGTTCGGCTCGATGATCTTAAAAAGCACCCGGTATTGCAAGCGAGTTTCCCTGCACTCATTATTGCTGCAGGAGAAGTGGCATCGCCTATGCTGCGCAAAACAGCAACCATAGGTGGTAATGTACTTTGCGAAAACAGATGCTCGTTCTATAACCAGAGTGAATGGTGGCGCGAGGCAGTAGGCTATTGCCTTAAGTGCGAAGGGGATGTCTGTATTGCCACTGGTGGCAAAAAAGCATGTTTTTCCAAGTTTGTATCCGACACTGCTCCCGTGCTGATTAGCGCAGGTGCCCAACTGGAGATAGCAGATTTTGATGGCACACATATAGTGGATCTGGAAACCATTTATACCGGCGATGGCATCAAGCCACGCAACCTGCCCGAGACTGCCCTTATATTGAATATTATTCTTCCTCTGGGGCATGATTTCCTGATTGTTTTTAAGAAGCTGAGGCCGCGCCTTGCTGTTGATTTCACATCGCTTACCACAGCAGTATCCACCGACAAGCACGGTAACCTAAGAATGGTAATTGGTGGTGTTGACCCCAAACCTGTATTGATAAAAGGAAGGGTTGAAGGCAACCGGGAAGATTACATAAAAAGCGCCCTGCAGAAAACCCGGGTAGTAGATAATGATTTCTACTCCCGCAAATACCGCCGTGATATGATCCGTGTTTTTTTGGAACAAAGTTTTGAAGAATTAATGAGGTAATTATTCATTTCCAGGAATAAATTTGCAAATTATAGACATAAAGCAAAATAGATAAGTGTCTTGGTTAGCCTCGCCGAACCAAGTGCTGAGTATATATTCTAAGTTTGCTCAATGAACTGAACCTGTAAATATCCTTTTGTATGCAATAAATACCCAGACTTGGTTAATATGAAATATCACGAGGCGTAACTGCTTTGTTTGTTTGCAGATATTTTATACTTTTAAAGCCAAATACCTTATTGTATTTCCAAATTTCAAACCAGTAATTCATGAATAATATTAAGAGTATCAGTTTTATTTTGGCTTTACTTCTGTTAGCAAGTTGCGGTGTTTCAAAGATGGTATATAAATTACCCTTAAGCGAAAGCAGCGAAGCTGTTATCTACGATATCAGCACTTTCAGCAGCACTTTCGGTCAACTGGACACCAAAATCCAGACTGATTCGCCTTACCATCTTTACCTGCAATCAGGGTTCTATTACACCAACCATCTTTCACTTTCTGTTACCGCCAGGGAGGGTAAAAAAGACAACACTATGTGTGTAGCCATCCGAGCCAGCCAAGGCAAGCATTTTGTAAGAAATATATCCAGAAAAGCCAGGAAAGCCTTCCTGATCGAGTTGAAAAATGCTTTGATTCCACCTGTAGAGTAATATTGAGTTTACTCTTTTTTATTTATGGCTAACAATTTACAGCGAATGCTGCAACTGGTAGGGGAGTTTTTCGACACAAAAAACGACCCAGATCAGCTTGATGTTACTGAAGAAGACCGTGAACGGCTTCTTGCCATTCATCCTGCCACAATGAGCGAATATGTAGAGGGCGATGGCCCGGTTGTCTGGCTTATGGGCATACCCACTACCACTGCTATTATGGAGCAATTTCTGAAAGGTGAAATATCTGAAACCCAACTACTATATAATACTCCATTAGGCATCAAATACGAAGCGCTGTACCTCTGCTCAGCTTCAGTATTACCAGAGTTTAGAGGCAAGGGGCTTGCAAAGAAAATAGCCCTGGAAGCCATATCTAAAATGCAGAAAGCCCACCCGATAAAGGCCCTGTTCACATGGTCGTTCAGTAATGCCGGCAAGGCATTAGGCGCATCAATAGCCCGGGAATGCAACCTGCCAATATTTGAGAGGAAACCTAAAGCCCACCTACCAGAACAAAAATAATCCGTTAAAAAACTCAACAATCCCAACAATCCCAACAGCCAGGCTCAGGTACCAGAGCGGGCTCTTCTTTACCAGTGCTGCAATAGAAGAAAACAATATTGATATCTGCAGAAAAATAACTCCAAAACCACAAGTCTCGGCATGTTGTTTAGCGTCTACCTGCTTAGCTTCCCATCCCTTAGCCTCTGCTGTTATGGTATCTTTCTCAAGTGAGTATTTTTTAATTTTATTTTCATAAGCTTTTATCCTTTTTTCAAGTTCGGCTGTATAGCTGGCCTCCTTCTGATCATGGAGACTCAGCTCAAGGTTTTCTTTCTGCTGCTCGCATATCACCAGTTTAATTCCTTTGGCCTGGTAGTAAGCCCATGCATCAGATGCCTTTGCCTGGCTAAGTACTGATTTATTGCTAAATCCACCGCCCTTAAAAGTGCAAAGTGTTGCACATACTGCAAATACTACAGTAGTAGCCGGCATCAGCCGCAGCCATAATTCTTTTTTCTCTTCAGCCATTTATAAATAAGTTAAGAAATTGAGTGCAAATAATTGATGCAAAATAAGAAGTTTAAACTAAAAAATCATTGGTTTTATTAATTACCCAAACTCTATGCACTATCTTTAAACTGCAATTTGGACACGCTCACCCACATAGTCTTAGGCGCCTGCATTGGCGAAGCCATAGCGGGAAAACAACTCGGCAAAAAAGCTCTGTTGCTCGGTGCCCTTGCTCAAAATATTCCCGATATCGACATCGTAGCCTCTTTCTGGCTGCCTACCACCACTGACCTGCTCGCCCATCGGGGCATAACCCATTCTATCCTATTTGCGCTTTTAGTAAGCCCGTTGCTGGCCTGGCTATCCCTCCGTATATTTTCTTCATCCGGTTTATCATCCCGGCGATGGCTGTATTTCTGGAGCATCCAGGTATTCATCCACATCTTTATCGATGCATTCAATGCCTATGGCACCGGCTGGTTCGAACCCTTCAGTCATTACCGCGTTTCGTTCAATACCCTCTTCGTTGCAGATCCGCTGCTGAGTATATGGCCGTTGCTGGCGTTGCTTGCACTGCTTATTGTCAGAAAAAGCAATCCTAAAAGAAAGCTATGGGCCACCATGGCCATAAGCCTCAGTTCCATCTACCTGCTCCTGAGCATTACCTTCAAACTTATTATAGACAACAGGGTTACTAAAAATCTTGAAAACAACAAAGAAACATACAGCCGCTACTTCACTACCCCTACCCCACTCAATATACTGCTATGGTATATTGTAGTGCAGAAAGACTCCGGCTACTCCATAGGCTACAGCTCCGTACTGGATACTAAACCAAATATCAATTACCACTATACCCCCCGAAACGAAGTCCTACTAGCTCTACCTTGCGATACTTCTGATAAAAACAATCTGATCCGTTTTTCGCAAGGTTATTATACTGCAGAACTCCGGCACGATTCCCTGGTCTTCAATGTCCTCCGTTTTGGTGAAATACTGGGCTGGGAAAACGAGCATCCGCAATCTGTCTTTTACTACTATCTCCAGTATCCCGCCAATAACAAACTCATAGTTCAGCGTGGCCGTTTTGCCGGCTGGAACAAAGCTGCCATTAAGAGATTTATCAATCGGATAAGTGGTAATTGATAGATGTAAATCAGCTATTTGCAACCATAAAGAAGTCGTTTGCAAACCGTGCCTTTGCGCCTTTTCGTGAGCCCTGAATAATTACCTATTCATTCCAGTTCCGCTGCCTGAAATAAAACGTAAACAGGAAGAAAATAATGTGCGTCATCTTATACGATAGAAAATAAAAAAACCTTTTCAGTATATTATTGGTCGCATAATACTCTTCCTTCACCACGCGCCTGCAACTATTATTTATAATACTTTGCAACTGGTCATTTACCGTAATGGCAAGATCAGCATTGTTTACTTCCAGGTTAAGTTCCACACTGGCAAAGGCGCTGATGTTGTTCATATTGTATGACCCCCCAGTTATCCAGGCATCATCCCTTACGGCAATTTTACCGTGCAGTATGTTATCCTGGTATTCATATATCTCTATATTATTGCGCAGCAGCCTGCCATAGAGGTAGCGCTCGGTATATTTCGATAGCGGCACATCAGCCCTGGCCGTTAGTATCAACTTTATTGTCACGCCCCTTTTCGATGCCTTGTCCATTTGCTGAAGCAACCGTTGAGGCGGCCAGAAATAGCCCGTCATCACAGTTACATATTTCTCCGATTGCCGGAACAAATCCCTGAAGCACCTGGTAATCTCCGTTTTCTTATACAGCCAGTCGTTTCGCCTTATTCTTATAGCACAACTGTCATTTAATAAGGGAATAGTTCTCTTCAGTGTTATAACACAATTTTCCCGCCTTGGCGATCTGTTCCATACCCTGGCACAAACAGCATGCATTTGCCTGGCCACTTCACCCTCGGCATAAAAAGCCCAGTCCAGCCAGGCCCTTACCGTACCCATATCATTATATCGGTTGCTGATGTTGAGCCCTGCCACCATGCACACAGTGCCGTCGGCTACTACTACCTTATGATGCAGCCTTCGACCAAGGTAAAAATGCCCAGATTTGAACACACGGTTAAAAAAAGCAAAATGAATCCCTGCCTTAATTAAGCTATTGGTAAAACTTTCCGACAGGCTTCCCGATGCATACCCATCCACCAGCAGGTATACAGCTACTTTTCTTTGCACAGCTCTTACCAGCGCGGCAGCCACCTTCCTGCCTGTTTCATCCTCATCAAAAATATAGGTATGCAGGTGTAGCGTATGCTGTGCGCTATCAATCATGGCCTCCAGCCGGTCGAAATAGCCGGCACCTCCCTTTATCAGCTCCACTCGGTTGTGGATACTGAAGATATTTTGACCCACCAGTTGTCTTCCAAATCTTCTTTTGGGAACCATTATTACACTAAATTAGTTCAGATAGCGGACAAAATATTTTTTCAGAAAAATTTAGTATAAATATAATTATGTCATTACTTTCTATCGGGAAGTTTAACAGAATTACAATATTGTCCTGCAATCACTAAAAGCAAAATGGATTTTGGCAGAATCCGTAAAATACCGTCTTTTAGCGGTATGCTATTTTGAAGATCATTACTAAATTACACCTTCATTCAGCATAAACAATATTGTAATTTTCTGCTAAACAACAATCATTTCTAAAGCTTACTAAAATTCAAACAAAATGCCCGACAAAAAAATATTTCTTGGAAAAATCACAAATGCCCTGCCTGCCAACATTTTGGAGGCTGGCGCCGCGCTTAAAAGTCTGCCCGTTGCTCACAGAGTAACCTTTGAGCAAAACCAATCTGCCCTTCTCGATAATAGCAATCCGCGAAGCGGTGCATGGGCAAAAATGCTCGATTTGCTCCATCATGACAACAGGCCTGTCTATGTCGAGATTGATCCGAAAACCGAAAACATTACCAGGCTGTGTGTGCCTATGTCCACAAAGGTTGTAGCCATCGATACCAGTGATAAAAAAGAAGTGTTTATCACTTTCGATGGTTCACATGCCCGTCACTCCCTGCACCGCGACAATCCGGATTTCGAAAAATTTTCCGGCCTGCTTACTTATGCAAAATCTGCCGGCACACCGTTAATGGTTACGGCTACAATGCATGAGTTTGAGATCATCGATGTCCGCTTGCTTCCCCCTGCATTTGGTAAAGAAATCGCTATTGGTCCTATTCACCCTATTGTCCCTTCAGTGGCTGTTTCACCGGCAAAAGCCATTGAGCTTTTCAATATGGTGAACAATCATACCTGCACACCCTGTCATTCCACCTCTAACTGTATACCGTATAAATATCCTTATGATGGTTGCTGGATAAGAGCACACCTTATGAGCTTCCTCATGATAGCGGTCGGCGTAACTCCTGAAAAAGTTTGGATAACCGGCAACCTTACAGCCAAATCGAAGAATGTGCCGCAATGCGCTGTGCACTGGGGATGGCATGTGGCTCCTACCCTGTTGGTAACACAGCATATTGGCCCTGCAGTGCGCATGGTCATCGACCCGTCATTATGTACAGGGCCGGTAACTGAGGCCGTTTGGAAATCATTACAGGGTGATATACATGCAACCCTGACTCCCTCAACCTGGACTGGCTACCACTATCTCGCAGCTGGAACTGCCACCCAGGCTCAGGCTAACAACGACATGCAATATTACCGTATACATCTTGATGATTTATGCGCTCATTATGGACCGCCACCCTATAACTGTCCATAATTAAACATCTCCTTTTCTAATTTCTAACATTTTAAGGTTGCTGGTGTTAATCACTTTCAACCTTTTTTTATGATTCGTAATAACTGGGAATTAATAAACAGTATTTTAATTCACAGAACAATACGCTCATTAGGCTGAGCAACATTTATTATTTAATTTTATGATCAGCCTGAGATTTTTTTTTACCATTTAATTTAACACAGGAACCTGGTAGTTTAGTCAAAAATGCCAGAATAAAAAATCGCTTTTGATCCTCGATATTTTATTGCCGAACCTATTCTTAAACTGTAACTTCAAATAATTAACTATGAACCGAAATCTTCTGCTGACAATCTTTTTTCTGACTGCAACCTGCACCTTTTCGCTGGCACAGCCATCGTGGCAGTGGGGCCGCGGAGATCATGTCACACGTGGCGAAGGTTACCCTGTTACAACAGATCGTTTTGGAAATGTTTTTGCAGTGCACATAGACTATGGCGCCTATTCAGATACAGGCATAGTATCTTTCGGAAGTGTGTCCGGCCCGGCGAAAACAGCCGGCATTATGCAGAGCGTGTGGGTTAAATTCGATTCAGCTGGTACTCCCATTTGGGCAGGTGGCAATACTGGCGGGTTTGCAAAGGTAACAGGTATCACAACCGATCATACCGGTAACCTTATCGTGTATGGCTCCTTTCACGATAGCCTCATCATCGGTTCGCATCATATAGCCATAGGTAATTATTACAGCTATTTTATTGCCAAGGTCGATTTGTCTGGGTCAGTTTTATGGGTTGCCCATGATGCAGCCTCCACCTTCATTGGGCCGGGGCATGTTACCACAGACAGCGCTGATAATATTTATATCACAGGTACTATTACTGATTCACCCGGTACAGTTACTACAATAGGTGCCGATACTATGCACCATGTAGTGTATGCTGCAAAATATTTACCATCAGGTACGCCTGCATGGGCATCATCTATAGCCACAGATATGGCAATAGGTATTGCAGTTACTTCTGGCGGCGCTGTATACATTTGCGGTAATTTTCAGGCGCCATCTGTAACAATCGGCTCCTCGGTCATTTATGATCCCTACATGTTCAGCAATTGTTATTTGGCCGAATTTTCACCTGCGGGAATACCGATATGGGCAGAAGCCGCAACAGGCAGCGATGCCTCCTATGCTTTCGACCTGGCTAAGGATGATTTCGACAATCTATATCTTACCGGTTATTATGCCGATACTTCCATTACTTTCGGCACAATAACAGCCACCAGCCCATATCCAGCATGGGGGTATGGTGTCTTATATTTGTTCAAGTTCAGCCCGGCACACCTGGCGCTCTGGGGTAAATCTATAGCATCGCATTCCGAATCTGTTATAGGCTGGAGTGTGGCCACAAGCTCCTGTGCCAGCCAGGTGTGGGTAACGGGTAGGTTTGTTGCCCCTGTCAATATCGATGGGCATATATTAAGCCCGCCTACCGGGTCTCCCGATCCTTGCTTTATTGCCGGCTATAATACATCTGGAACCTTGGCTGGTTATACATGTCTTAGATCCGGCAGCGATGATTTTAGCGGCATTGCATGCGACAGGTCTGGCAATGTGTTCGTCTCCGGCGATTACGAGACCGGCAACATAGTGATAGGGCCAGACACATTGCGGGGTGCAAATCCAATTGATGAGTATATGTTCGTGGCCAAATATGGATTCCCCTCAGATACAATGTACACACATAATGATTCAACCATTTGCGGATCCGGTAGTTTAACACTCACTGCGCCTATGGGATATACTGGTTATTTCTGGAACGACAGTGAAGCAACACAAAACCGTACTGTATCGGGCCCGGGTAATTATAGGGTATACTGTACAGTCTGCAACCATGTTCTGATCGATACTTTCCATGTGGTCAATGGAATCGATTCCATTTTTAGCCGTCGCGATACCTCAGTATGTGTGTTAGCCGAACATCCTGTTTTATTAATTATTGCACCATTCGGAGGCTCAGGCTACCACTGGAGCAACGGTGATACACTTACAACCGATTCCATATACACTGCGGGTATCTATTGGGTGAATTATCATTTAGGATGCACCTTTTATTCAGACACTATCAACGTTATTTTCAATTTTCTGCCTTCACCTATTACCGGCAAGGACACCATTTGTATAGGAAATCTGACAACCCTTCATGATGCCACAACCGGTGGCATATGGAGCAGCAGCAATACAGCTGTTGCTACGGTTGGCACATCAGGCATTGTAAGCGGCATATCCTCCGGCACAGCTACTATAACTTATAGTACAGGATGCTTTGTTACTAAAAATATTACAGTAGTCTCCCCACCTTGCGTTAACTATTTACCCGAACCAGAGGCAGCAGGAAATACAGTAGAATTATACCCTATCCCTGCATCCGGCAACCTGACAATCAAAGCTGATGAACATATATTCAACTCATTTTCCATCACAAACAGCATTGGGCAGTTACTAGCCTTCTATAGGATGGATACGCCGGAAATACCAATAGATGTAAGTATGTTTCCTCCGGGCTTGTATGTATTGCAGATGCATGATAAACAGGGACAGGAACACAGGTTTAAATTCGTTATAAACAGATGAGAATTTTTCCCTGAGTCTATCCGGAGAAGATCATATATCCTAGTTTAATATCCTTAAAGCCTGAACAATAAAAGTTTGGGGCCATATGGCAATAGCGAAACTTGGTTCATCAAATAGGCACTGCCAAACCTACCAATCTTAACATATGTGAATACCGTTATTTTGCACTAACAGCCGAATAGTACTATATTTACAGCTTATATAAGACTGCCCATACCGGGTGGTGTGGGTTACTCTTGTACTGAATCTTAATAATATATGGAATTCAAAAAATCGGGCATAAAAAAAACGGGGCTGCAGGTAGCAGGTATTCTGGTATTGTTGATTGCGCTTTGCGTGGCCGGTCCGGCACCAAAAGCTATTGCTCAATACGAAAACTCATATGTTTCCTACAACGATTTCTACCAGAATCTCGCCCCTTATGGCCAGTGGATAGAAGATCCGAAATATGGTTATGTATGGTCGCCAAATGTAGATGGCAGCTTCAGGCCATACTATACAAGCGGCCACTGGGCCATGACCGATTATGGCAATACCTGGATATCGGATTTCCCCTGGGGCTGGGCTTGCTTTCATTATGGCCGCTGGACATTTGATAACTACTATGGCTGGATCTGGATTCCTGGGACTACGTGGGGGCCGGCCTGGGTAAGCTGGCGCGATGCCGATGGCACTTTCGGCTGGTCGCCTCTCGATCCCGATTATGACTTCAGTAATTCATTCGGAGATTATATGTGCCCCAACGACTGGTGGGTGTTTATACCTTACCAGTATCTTTATTCTGGTAATTATTACCGTTACTGGAATGGACCGCATGGCAATTCACACATCATCAAAAATTCACATTTCGTCAATAATACCTACGAAAACAACCACATCACTTTTGTATCTGGTCCGCGTGTAAAGGATATAGAAAATAGTACACACAAAACAGTGCCGGTTTTCCACATCAAAAACTCTACAAACCTGAATACAAGAGTGCATGGTAATGAGATAAAAATGTTCCGCCCTGCCGAGATAAGGCCGGTAGCTACCAATGTGGGCCAACGCAGCATTCCACCAAATGTGGTAGCTGCCCCGCAACCCGTGAAAACACGCCAGGCTGTTAATGCCGGGCAAACTACCCCACCCCAGTTCCGCAACAACATTCCACCCGAAAATATCAGGCAGGAAACCCCTGGTGTCAACATTAACAAAGTAGCAGAACCAGCCAAACCAACTCCCCGCTACGATAATAATCCGTATGAGTGGGATGTAAACAGGTCAGTACCCCAGAGAAAGGCACAGGATAGAAATATAGAGGACGAAGAAAATTCTCGCCAGGCTCCGGCACCTCAAAGGCAGGCTCCGGCACCACAAAGACAAGCGCCTGCTCCGCAACCTGCCCCACAGAGACAAGCTCAGCCTCAGCAACCAGCCCCTCAAAGGCAGGCACCCGCTCCTCAACCAGCGCCGCAAAGGCAGGCTCCGGCACCGCAACCTCAGCGCCAGGCACCTGCACCAGCCCCTCAAAGGCCTGCAGGTAAAAGGTAAAAATAGTTGCTATCCGGATTTGAATTTGCAATAAAAACGAGAATACATGCCTCAGAACCTCGGACAAGGTATCTTTTTATCATACCCCCTGTTTTTAGGGTAGGTCCCTGATAATACCGCAGTTAATTCAAGGCCTCCATGCCCGTTACTTGCCGGTGTAAGCGATGATACATTTATATCATAACTCATACCCACTGCCAGGCCCTTTATCTTGAGCTTTACTGTAGGTATAATAGCATCCTGAAACCGGTAAAACAAGCCACCCGAAACAGTATAAACCGGGTCTGCCAATGCAGAAAATGACCGGTAACCTATAAGGCATCCTGCTACAATCTCTGTATAAGTACCTTGGTTGGCATAATTGCCATGCGCCTGCAGCAATACATTGTCATTAATATCTTTTGCCACAGATGCGTTTACATTGATCCGTACATTCTGTATGTACTTATAATCGCGGTAGTACGAAAATGTAGGTTGGGAAAAGTGATATCCCGATATCCCTATCATATAGGTTACATCTTTCAAGGTACCCGGACTCACATTATAATTTATCCCTGCACCAATATCCATAATCGTCATCCGAGGTATAGGCAAGCTCTCAAGAGTCGGGTTACCCGGATTAAAAAATCCATTCTGAAATTGGTTATTGAAAGTTGCCTTTGTTGGGTCAAACGAATACTGTATATACCCTCCGGTAAAGCCAATAGAGATATAAGAGTTATTCCGCTGATCCAGTTGCTTGTTGATAGTGATAGCAGGGTAGATTGCAGTTATTTTCTGGGCAAGGTCACCTGCTTCATCCACATAGCCCAGCAAACCAAAACTCAGAAAATCGTACGAGTTCCGGCCCAGTGCAAAACGGTATTCTGTGCTTAATAACATAGTTTGGAAAGGATTCGTAATAGTACTCCACTGGCTTCGATAGTAAGCGCTGAATTTATAATTATCAGAGAACACTCCTGTAAGCGCCGGATTGCGGAGTATAGTTGTTTCGTAAAACTGGGAAAAGTGAATATCAGCCTGGGCAGTTGATCTTGTGAAAGGGAATACAGATAATAGGATAAAAAATAGCAATAGACATCTGATTGCTGCACAATTTTCATGCGCAGTATTCATTAGAATCCTGGTTTTATACGGTTTCTTATGGTCAGAAAGCATTGATTCTTTTATAGTGATTGAATTATGATGTCCGAAGTTAGTGAGAATGTCAAAATAAGTTCCAATAAGTTGGATAGTTATTTTTCATTTATGCGAGGCGCAAAATCCGCAAATAGCAAGTTATTAAAGGACTTTTGCAACGGAGCAGAAATGGAAAAGAACATTCAAATTACGGAAGTTATTTTAATATTCCCACTAAATTAAAAGATTTAAAACATTGACATCCAGAAAGGCATATCGTCCATAGCCTACTTCCCTACCACAAGCCTAACAACCTTTTTGTCGCCACCCTCTGATGTGAATTCAACCATATAAACCCCATTGCTGATATCAGCAGGAAGTGACAGATTATTTTCTCTGGCCTGAATAGCATATTGCGCTACCAATTGGCCCGCAATATCCAGTATGCGTATAGTTCCAGCACCATTGCTGCTAACAGTAATATTCCCGGTTGCGGGGTTAGGCCATACTTTAAACAGCTCTTCACCGGATAACGCTGTTGATTTGTGCCCGGCCTTGGTTGGCATAATGGTAATTGCTCTTGTTGTGCTGCACATACTACCTGTGGTATAAGTAATGGTCGCTGAACCCACAGTAATCCCGTTTACATAGCCACTGGTAAGTCCTATAGTTGCCACCGCAGGATTGCTACTACTCCACACTCCGCCGGTTGTAGCATCAGCAAGCGTTATAGGGGTTCCTAAAAACGCACTCGCCGGGCCGGTAATAGCAGCTGGAGATGCGGATACAACAACTGGCGTATCCACTTTGCAACCTGTTGGTAATGTATAATAAATTAAAGCCGTTCCGCCTCCGGTACCTGTTACAATACCAGTGCTGCTACCAACCGTTGCTACAGAAATAGTACCAGAACTCCATACTCCTCCTGGCGAACCATCGGTCATTGTCAACGATCTGCCAGAGCATATATGCCCGCTGCCGGAAATATGGTCGGGTATCGGATTAACTGTAAAGCTGGTAGTTGTTGTGCATCCAAGCGGACTGATATAAGTAACACTGGCTGAACCAGGAGTATTGCCTGTCAGCCGGCCATTTCCACCGCCCATGTTCGTTATCGTTGCCAGAGTACTTGTAAATAACCCTGTTGTTATTAGGTCGCTGACATTCATAGTATCACCGAAAGCGCACATATTATGCACTCCTGTTATTGCCGGCACTGTAACCACAGTTACAGTTTCTGTAGCAGCACACCCCAGCAATGCAGTATAACTGATAGTGGTCGACCCGCCAGAAATTCCATATAGTACACCCGAAGTACTGATAGTACCTACCCCAGGATTACTCGAACTCCATACCCCACCTGGAGTGGCGTCAGTATACGTAGCTGAGCTTCCGGTACAAATGCCCGGAGGTCCGCTCACTGCCAGAGGCAATCCGTTAACCGTTATCGGTGAATACACATTACAGCCCACTCCCATAGAGTAGGTAATTGTGGCGGAGCCTGCTGCTACGCCTGTAATAACTCCGGTTGAAGAACCGGCAATCGCAACACTTGTATTACTGCTGCTCCATACCCCACCCGGAGATGCATCTGTTTTGGTAATCGAAGTCCCGATACACACAGTACCTGGGCCGCTTATACCTCCCGGCAGAGTATTAACCGAAACAACCTTGCTAGCAATGCATCCGCTTAGTGCGTAGCTGACAATTGTGGTTCCTGCACTTATGCCGGTCACAACACCTGTTGTACTGATTGTACCCACACCGGTTAATGAAGAACTCCATGTCCCCCCCGGTGTCGCATCGCTCAATATCAGCGCTGATCCTACACAAACACTCGCCCCACCTGAAATAGCTGCTGGTGAAACATTTACAGTAATCGGTTTGGTTATCAGGCAACCAGTAGGTAATGTATAAGTTATTGTCGCAACTCCGGCGCTAATCCCTGCCACATTTCCTGCCGAATCAATTGTTGCTTTGGTCGGTGCACTGCTGCTCCACGCGCCACCTGTTGTTATGTCTGCAAAGATCGTAGTCAACCCTGTACACACATTTGATGCACCGGTTATAGCTGCAGGAAGTGGATTAACTGTTACTGTTGTACTTACAAAACAGCCTGTAGGCAAGGTATAATCTATAGCAACAGTTCCTCCGCTTATACCGCTTACCAAACCTGTGGTAGTCCCTACCCCGGCCACACCCGTACCGGCAATGCTCCATGAACCGCCCGGAGTTGCATCGGCAAGAGTTGTGGTAAGCCCGGCACAAACCACAGGTGTTCCGGTAATTAAAGCCGGTAACGGATTTACAGTAACTATTGTAGTAATGGTGCAGCCGCTTCCCAGCGAATAAGTTACAGTTGCTGTTCCTGTTACTACAGCACTTACTATTCCCGATGATGAACCTATTGTTGCCGTAGTAACCGGTGATATGCTCCATATCCCACCTCCTGTAAAATCAACCAGAGGCGATGTACTACCCATACACACATTCCTGTTCCCGTATATTGTTCCAGGTACCGAGTTTACAGTTACCGTTACATTGCTGGAGCAACCTGTCGGCAAAGTATAATAAATAACGGCTGTACCAGGCACTGCTGCCGTTACCAGGCCGCTGAGTGATCCAATAGTTGCCACCGATGTAAGACCGCTCAACCAGGCCCCACCCGAAATAGATCCTGATAATGTGCCGGTAGTTCCTGTACAATATCCCGTCGGACCTGATATTACAGGCAATGGATTTATGTTAATTATCCTCGTAACCTGGCATGTACCCACTCCGTAGGTTATGATGCCAGTACCAGCTGTAATTCCGGTTACAACTCCTGTAGTACTGCCAATAGAGATGTTTGCAGATGAGGTACTCCATGCTCCGCCATAAGTACCATCAGCTTCAGTTATCAACCCGCCAACACATACCGTAGTAGGGCCACTGATCGCAGACGGAGTCGTAAAAACAGTAACTGATTTACTGACAGAACATCCCGCAGTAGTATAAACTATTGTTGCTGTCCCACCCGAAATACCAGTGACTACTCCTGTTCCACTCACTGTTGCCAAGGTTAAAGGAGAGCTGGTCCATGTCCCGCCTGTCGTTATATCACTCAGAGGCAATGTCATACCTACGCACATACCTGTTCCGCCTGTTATGGCCGCAGGTGATGGTGTTACCGATACTATCTTTGATACAGTGCAGCCTGCTCCCAGCGAATAAGTAATAGTTGTGTTTAACCCTGGGCCTATTCCTGCAACTACACCTGTTAATGCACCTATCGTTCCGGCAAGAACATTGCTGCTGCTCCAGGATCCGCCAGGTATTGGGTCACTAAGGGTTATTGTGCCTCCGGCACATACAGTTGCCGGCCCAGCAATGGCGCCCGGTGCAGTAGTAACTGTAACAGTATGCACAGTAAAGCAGCCAGCTGCTGATGTGTAGGTAATGGTTGTTGCCCCGGTTGTTACTCCTGTTACAACTCCTGTAGCAGAACCCACAGTTGCAATGGCTGGTGCACTGCTGCTCCATGTGCCGATGCCGGTATCAGTAAGAGGTATATTAGCACCAACGCAGACTGCTGATGCTCCTCCTATCGGGGCTGGCAATGCATTAACAGTAATATTGGCTGAAATCTGGCATCCTGTACTTAAAGTATAGGTAACCAATGCCACACCTGTAACAATCGCATTTACTGAGCCGCTTGCAGACCCTATTGAAATTATTGAACTGCTGGTCGACCAGGTGCCGCCACCGGCATCTGTAAGAGTAATAGCCGACCCCACACAAACATGCGTTGGACCACCAATTATGTCGGGCAGAGGATTTACCATAACCGATTTTGTTACCCTGCAACCTGTACTTAATGTATACGATACTGTTGCTAATCCAGCAAGCAACCCTGTTACTGTTCCACTGCTTCCTATAGTGGCTATGGTACCCGGAGAGCTGGTCCAGGTACCTCCTGAAGTAGGATCAGTCAATATTATTGTTGATCCTGCACAAACACTGGCTGGTCCGGTTATAGCTGATGGCAGAGGGTTGACGGTTGCCGTAATCGTACGGTAACAACCAGTACCTAACGTATAAGTAATAACAGATGTCCCGGTACTCATTCCGGTAATAACTCCTGATGTTGACCCTGCGGTGGCTATTATCGTGGTAGCGCTGGTCCACGTGCCTCCGGGTATCGGGTCGCTTAATGATGCCGATGCACCCACACACATAATGGGAGTTCCCGAAATAAGACCTGGTAGCGGATTAACAGTTATCGTAGTCGTTACGGTACAACCCGCTCCTAACGAATAGGTTACTGTCGCAGTACCAGGTACAAGGCCAGTAACTATTCCCGATGATGAACCTATAATAGCCGTTGCTGCAGGCGTTATGCTCCATACCCCACCGGGGGCGGCATTACTCAGTGTAGTATTTCCATTTGGACATACCGACATGGTGCCGGTTATCGGGCCCGGTGACGAATTGACAGTTACTGTCGCCGATACCGAACAACCAGTTCCCAGGGTATAGGATATGGTTGTAACTCCGCTGGTGCCGGCTGTTATCACTCCCGATGTAGCATAAATTGTAGCCACCGATGGCACAGTACTGCTCCAGGTACCACCTGGTGTGGCATCAGTCATCAGGCTCGTTAGGCCAACACACATGCCTGCAGGTCCAGATATGGGCAGTGGTCCTGGTGTGACCATTACAGGCAATGTAGTCAGGCATCCTGTAGGAAGTGTATACGTTACAGTTCCAGTACCTGCCGAAACACCGGTCAATACCCCTGTTATCGTATTTATTGTAGCCACACTCGAAGGGATGCAGCTCCATGTACCACCGGCATCAAATAACGACGTGGTTGACCCTGCACATAAAATTGCTGTGCCAGCAATCGCTGCCGGCAACGGGTTTACCGAAATGCCGTATGTTGCTATGCAACCCGAAACTGTAGAGTAAGTAATCGTGGCTGCCCCACCTGAATAGCCAGTTACCAATCCTGTTCCCGGGTCGACATAGGCAATTGTAAAATCACTGCTGTTCCAGGTCCCGCCGGTTGTAACGTCATGCAGCAGCAATGTTGCTCCGGCACATAAAGTTGCTGAGCCAGTAATACCAGCCGGCAAAGCATCCACTGTCATTACCAATGTAGTGTAACACCCTGTAGGCAATGTATAGGATATTGTAGTGGTTCCGGCCAGAATTGCTGAAACAAATCCTGTCGAACTGCCTATTGTAGCCATTGCAGGATTACTGCTGAACCAGACACCCATGCCAGCATCTGAAAGTGTGGCAGTCATTCCGGCACAAAGCGAGTCCGGGCCAGTTATTGGTCCCGGCAAAGGGTTTACAGTAACACCTATACTTACTGAGCATCCTGTTGCCAATGTATAATTAATATTGGCAGTTCCACTGCCGGTGCCTGTCATTATACCCGATAACGAACCAATGGTGGCAACAGCTGTATTACTGCTGCTCCACGTACCGCCCGATGTCAGATCACTGAAAACCGATGTATATCCGGCACATAACACTGTTGTACCTGTAATGGGCAAGGGTAATGCATTTACCGTTTCTGTAATCGATGTACTGCAGCCCGTTGGCAAGGTATAGGTAATGGCCGATGTCCCTGCCGATACAGCAGTTACCAATCCCGACGATGGCCCAATGGTAGCAACTGTTGTTGTTCCGCTGGTCCAAGTGCCGCCTCCTGCATCTGTCAGTAAGCTCGTTTGTCCTGCACATATTAACCCGGCGCCTGTTATTGACGTAGGATTCGGATTTACTGTAAAAACTACGGCTGCACCACATCCTGTGGGCAAAGTATAAGATATATTACTGGTCCCGGCAGCAATCGCTGTAACGAGGCCGGTGCCAGCGCCAATGGAGGCTATCAGAAGTGAACCACTGCTCCAGGTGCCTCCGGGTGTAATATCGGTTAAGGTTGTCGAAGTGCCGGCACATTTACTGAAGGTGCCTGTTATTGCCGCTGGTGCCGGATTGATGGTTACAGGATAAGTTGCCATACACAAGGTCGGCAAGGTATAGGTAATGGTTGCAACCCCTCCCGACACACCGCTCACAACACCGGTTGTTGATACCACCGTTGCTATAGCAGGGTCACTCGTCGACCATGTTCCTGCCCCGGCATCTGTAAGCGTACCACTTGCTCCCTGGCATATTATTGATGGCCCGGAAATGATGCCTGGCAATGGGTTCACGGTTACCAGTTTCACAGCTTTGCAACCTGTCGGCAATGTATAACTGATTGTTGAATTACCTACAGTTACACCAGTTACCACCCCGGTCAATGAACCTATTGTTGCAATACCAGTACTGGCGCTACCCCATACTCCTCCCGGCGTCGCATCAATGAGTGTGGTAGTCGTTCCGGGACATACTGTTGCAGTACCTGTAATAGCCGCAGGAACCGGATTTACTGTAAAGGGCTCTGTAACCAAGCATCCGGTCGGAAGGGTGTAGGTTATAGTTAGTGTGCCGGTCGAAACCCCGGTAATTACACCAGTGGTATACCCTGCTGTTGCATAGGTTCCGCCGCTGCTGGTCCAGTTGCCTCCCGTTATTGAATCCGTCAGGGTCGTTGTTGAACCTACACATACTGAGGTCGCCCCATAGGGCGTTGGTGGTGTAGGGTTGACCGTTACAAAGGCAGGCGAATAGCAACCAGTAGGCAGAGTATAACTGATATGGATTATACCGGCAGAAACTCCTGTCAATACTCCGCTTGTTGACCCTATTGTGGCACCTGGGCCACAACCCCATGTACCTCCCGTAAGCGGTATAGTCAATGTTGCCGATGATCCGACACACAATGTTGACGGACTGCTGATACTGGGCAGTGGATTTACCGTTAGCGTCTGTATGCCATAACATCCCGAACCCGTTGTAAAGGAAATATTACAAACCCCGGCGCCGGTTGCTGTTACAAATCCACTGCCTGATCCTACTGTGGCTATACTAATGTTCGATGAACTCCAGCTGCCACTTGAAGCAGATACGGAATAGGTGGTAGTTGCACCCGGACAAAGCGTACTTAAACCCGAAACAGTAATAGTAGATGATCCCGTATCATATAATTGTGTTATTTCGCAGGCCGTTAGCGCCCGGCCGTAAATAGCCATGTCATCTAATTGCCCGGCATAATTATAGGATGGCACTACTATCGGGTATAAACCGTGCCCGAAACCCGCTATCAGGTATGGATAATAGCCATCATAAAAACTGTCGCAGGCCAGCGATGGATGCACCGTATAACTTGAGGTATAACCACTGGTTATATAAGTGCCATCTATATAAAGTTTTGGTTGTTTACTCACGTACTCCAGAACTATATAGTGCCAGCCGGTAAGCGTACCCGACCACGCCAGCGATACATTGGTTATAGATTGCCCATGCTCCATCACGTATATACCGTTGGTTGCCACATCCAGCCCAGCGCCCACATCAGTCATTCCGCTTGCCCAGTTCCACCCATCAACAGGAGCTATTACGCATGCCATCGACTGGCTGTCGGTAAGCCCCGCATTCGACCCCACTGTAGGTATTGGTACTGAGTGGGTTGGGTTTACCCAAAACGAATAAGTAAAAGTATTGGTAACTGACCGGTTTATTTTATGCGTGGTTATCACCTCTCCCGAACCGGTAAAATTCATGGCTGCATTGGCATTTCCAAATCTGTCTGTAGTATAGGTAGCACCGCTCACTGTGCCGTCAGCCCCATGGCCGCTGAGATCAGTTGCACTGCTGTTAAAACTGTAATATAGCAATAGCCCGCTGGTAGGTACATACGAAGGTAACTGCGCAATGGCAACCTGCGAAACAAGCAACAGCACCAATAAAAAAAATAAGGGTTTCAGCGTAATCTTCATTACATAAATGTAAATTATGGTTACAATAACCCGGAGGGTCCGGAATAAAAAACCAAATTACAAATATTCTAATAAAAAACAAAAAAATTCATACGCTTCTGACATTTTTTTTCAATACATCTTTTGTTGTCCGGGCATATTAATTCTATCTGACGTCAGTGGCGTAGCACCAGTCAGATCAGAATATCTATGACGCATAAAATTTCATAAATATGTACAGAAGCATTAAATCTGTCTCAATTACATTTATCAGGAAATACAATTATTAAACCGCTTACAAAAACTCCAAATAAAATTCCATAGCTGAAATCATAACCACAACCTACTCCCCTTCAGGGGCCGGGGGTTCTACCCTTATGTTCGTTGCCTTCCTTAAAATTAATATAATGATGTTTGGCGTAAGTCTCGGACTATGCTCTTGTGGAATGCAATCTCCAGATTCCACTCATAAAACACGGACTCCTATTGTTACTGTTGCCCCGAAGGCAACCCTACATGCAAATAAAACACCATTTCTCGTAGGCTCTTGACCCTTAGCCGATTGGGTCTTCTCCGCTCCATTGCCAAAATTTCAAACCGTAGGTATGTTCCACTTAATAAGTGTGGCACACCTGGGCCAAATAGCTTCTTGGTAGCTATCAAAAATTTTACCATATTCCATTTCCAGCAGCCCAATCTATTTATGGTCCTATTTCATCACTACAAGAAATGGTGCACTTTGTGCTATCAATAGTGTTCAATGTGGTTCAACGTAAACACAATCATTCCCAGCAAGATAACCAACTAATATTATCCTCCGAACTGATGACTGTCATAGGGATGTGGTAATAATGCATCTAAATTTGTATTAGCAAAAACAATAAAACATGGACACCAAACACAATATAGATAAATTTCAGGGCTACCCCCACTACCCTGCCAGCGAGGATATAACCCTTGCTGGAAACAACAATGGCAAAGTGGCGCTGAATGCTGATAATGCCCCTGCTCCACCTTTTAATGATACAATAGATGATCGGGATATGGAAGCCAGAATTGTACCCGGAACTGATGCCGATATTACTCCGGAAGACATCTGGCTGCTGGAATCGAGCGGGCAGAATATGGATACTCCTGATGGCAGGAACCTGATAGGCAGTGCGCTGGATAATACAGATGCAGATGGAGACCCGCTGAATGAAGATGGCAGCACTCTTACAGACTTAAGTGGAGCTGATCTGGATGTACCTGGTAGTGCGGCTGATGATGCCGATGAACTGATAGGTGAAGAAGACGAAGAAAATAATTATTACAGCCTTGGTGGAGACCTGCATGAAAGCCAGGAGGAAAATAAAGGGGAGTAAGAGATAAGAGAGGTGGAAGAAGGTAAGACCTGCAATCGCTTTAACTTTTGAAAAAGCTAAAACTACTCAGAAGGCTTTGACAGGCGAGGGATAAGAGTGATAACTGATAGGAAACCAAGTAATAAATTGATCAGAGGCATTTAAGGTTGCCAAAAGTATTATTGTGCCGGGCTTACTTTTTTTGCCTTTGCCTTGATCAGCCTGCGTATTGTTTTGAAACCGAGTTCAACTACCTTCCATTTCAGGTAGCCACCTATAAATTCAAAGGCCACTCTCTTTACTATACTGTTATTCTTTACTTTAGGGCCAGCCTTCTTATTTTCTGCTTCAGCTGGTGTATTCTTTTTGGTGAGCCTGCCTATAACAATTTCTTTGGCAATCTGTATTAGCGGCTCAGCAAGAGTAAATAATTCATTTCCTGCGCCAGATGTATCTCCGCCACTTTTCTTGCCTCCTTTCTTCCCCATCGAAGAAAGCGCACCCGACAAAATTATATTACTCTCTTCAAGGTCCCCTTTCTTTCTGAGCAGCCGGGCTTTTTCCCGTTCAAGGGATTTAATATCGCGCAGATTTTTGGGGTAGAGTCTCATTTATTGATACTAAAAGCAAAATTATAAATCCTGATGAACTAATAATCCAGTATGTAAGCTTGATTCATGACTATTAATCATCATCTTCTTCCTCCTCCTCCTCTTTCACAGTTTCCTCAGTCATTACCCTGATAATTTTACTGCTAAAAAACCGGGTTATCGCCTTCCTTCCGGCCAGCAGCAAAATGAACAGAAACAAATAACTACCAAAAACGATGAGCATAGCCGCCATATTGGAAAGCCCAGCCTCCACCAGAACCTCCTTAAGCCCAAAACCTGCAAATAGTATGAGGCAGAAAAAGACAAACAGGCAAATAAAGGCATACAGAATATAACTAACCAGATTTGAGGTAGTAAGGATAAAATTGATTTTAAGCAACTTTATGCGAACCTCAATCCATTCTGAGATTTTTCCGAATATTGGTTTTAATTGTTCCAGCATATACAGTTATCAGGAATGGTAAATTTCTTCTTCCATGTCCTGAGGTTGTTTGGTTACTTTACCTTTGAGGTTATTTAGGCCTTTTTTCAATTTCTCCAGATCTTCTTTGCGGGTTTCCTTATCTGTAGCCAGTACATACCCTACTGCTATTCCTGCAGCAGCGCCTACCAGTAATGTTGCAATGGTGTTTCCTAATTTTGCCATACGAATGAGTTTTAAAGTGTTTAACTAAAGTGTTTTTGAATAATAAGCACTAAAATCGTGCCAAAATTACGAACAAAATCAGTATATGGAATGATGTGCATCAGTGGGGCTGTTAAATCTAACACAAATTAGAAAATCTTAATGCAAAGATAGCAATCAATTAATGAGAAATCAAAGTCTCACAAGATCGAACAATCTGAAAATTTCCTTTTTAGTGCCGTTAATTCCGGTTTAGTGCGCAGACTATAACAGAATTTGAATTTCTATAAAAATACAACTTATCAACCTAGCAACTTATCAACCTCACTTTGCATAGTACTTATTCGTTTCTATATATTGCACTACTGTTTCCGGTACAAGGTACTTGATAGATTTTTTTTCTTTTACCTGCTTCCTGATAAAAGTGGATGAAATTTCCAGCAACGGGGCTTCCAGTATAGTCAGGTCGGCGCCATAATTTTCTTTTATTTCATAGCCTGGCCTCTTGTATATTATGAAGGAATAATTGGCGAGTAAATGTTCATAGTTTTTCCAGCGGTGAATATTCTGAAAACTATCAGAACCTATAATCACTGAGAACTTCTCCAAAGGAAATTTCTCTGTAAGATAGGTGAGTGTATCAATGGTATAGGAAGGCTTGGGCAGCTGAAATTCAACATTGCTACCCCTGAATTTTGGATTATCCTGTATGGCAAGATTTACCAGGTACAGCCTGTCGTACTCATTCAGCAGGGAATGGGAATCCTTTAGTGGGTTATGGGGAGAAACAACAAACCATATCTTATCGACATCAGTATGCCCTACTACATGATTGGCGATAATGAGATGGCCGGTATGAATAGGGTTGAAACTTCCGAAATACAATCCGATGTGCATAAGGCAAAACTAAGAAATACCTCAAAGAAAAAAACCATTTAGATCATAGATAACAAAACAATATTGCTGCCTGAAATTGGAATAATAATTCGAACGATTGAAGCTTGCCCATGGCAAAAATATTTGCATGGAATGTTTACAATTAAAATGATTACCTGCTTAATATTTTACTAAATCTTTTCACATCCACATCAGGCCTCAAAGACACACCCTCCGTAAGATGCCTGGAAAACTCCCGGGCAAAATAAGGGGCCATTGAGACTCCTTTGCCTCCCAGGCCATTAAATATACCAATAGATGAATGATAAGGATGAATGCCAACAAACGGCTTACGATCCAGATTGGCAGGACGTCGGCCCACTATGTGATCAATAATAGTATAGGGCAACCTTAACCAGAGGCCCAACTGGTTATTAACTTTTTCAAGAAACACTTTGGATGGATTCAGATCGTTATATCTCCAATCGTGAGTTGCTCCGATCCAGAAAAGATCATCTCCCTGCCAAGGCACAATTGCTAAATGCTGCTTGTAGATATGATTACGCGGAAGCCCTGGAATTGAGGCAATAACAGCCTCGCCCTTGTCTTTAGACCATGGCAGCTTACCAAACCAGGGGTTATTATCAGCCTCGGCGCCCTCGCACCAGATGATCTTCTTGGCTTCTATGTTTTTATAAGTAACAGCGTCAGCAGTCACGATACAATCTGCGGGATCAATTTTCTCCTCAACGAAGCTGCTCCGTTCCTTTAGCCTTTCCTGCCATTCATTTACCAAAGCACGGATATCTATCAATGGGCAGGGCATAATCTCCCCTGCGCCATAATAATACCTGAAATAGGTCTCCCAAGGCTCAATTGGTATAGCTGGTTTCAAAAACTCTTTTTCCGTAAGGGCTTTGTCTTCAAAAAGGCCCCTTTGCTCTTCACTTGCATAAAAGTCGATCACAGAGCAATCTTTAACCAATGTAATTCTCAGTTCATCTTCGATCTCCCTGTAAAAATTGAGTGCAAATGGCAGAAGTTCTTCTATCATCCAGGTCCTGACCAACCTTTTGCCAGTTACAGGGTTAATGACTCCACCTGCCACCCTGCTTGCTGCATTCAAGGTTTTATTATCAAAAACAAGTACAGTATTGCCCGCCCTTATCAGTTCCCTGCTCAGCAATGCCCCACCAAGCCCGCAACCGGCGATCAGGTAATCTACTTTCATAGTGCAAAGAAAGGTTGGATTTATGAAAAACTTAATGATTAATTTTGGTTATCCCCCATAAGTTGAAAGGAGCGTGGAAACTGTTTCCGATTATTTACTACTTTTGGCATCTGTTTAAAACTTCGTTCCATATGCTTGATATTTTGCGCAAAGCTTTCCGGTCATCTTATTATATTTTACATGGCAGATCGGGCAAAAATATTAAGATAAATAATGAAGACTATACTGTTTCGGCATATGTAGCCAGGGGCATTACCTCTGTTATTGATGAAGTGCCACTGAAATTATTGCTCAACCTATCGAAAAATGCCGATATCCTATTCGATATCGGCGGCAACATCGGTGTAATAGCAACCCTAGTGGCAAAAAAAATGAAGCCTGGCTCTGTTATTTATTCCTTTGAACCAGCTCCACTTAGCTATAAATATCTTGCCGACACTGCCAGGGTTCAAAAAGGCAATGCCCGGATCATTTCAGTTAACCTTGCTATCAGTAATAACAGTGATAAACTGCACTTCACTAATGATGGCAATTCCTGTACAAACCATATCGCTGATAGAAATGAAACCAATGTTGTATCGGTCGACTGTATTACTATTGACGCCTGGTGTAGTCAGAATAAAATATTGCCTGCCGTAATGAAAATCGATATCGAAGGGGCTGAATTCTGGGCCCTCGAAGGGATGAAACAAACACTTAAGAACAATAATATTAAAGTATTGCTGGAAATCCACCAGGGCTACCTGGCCGATCATAATATTACCGGAGCAATGTTTGGTAAAATAATTGAAGAAACCGGCTATCGTGTATTCTCATCAACTGGCATGGAACTTCCCGGCGACCAGATTTTAAAATACAGCTGTGTAATACTTTCGAAGGATGTATTACCGGAGGAAACTTATAAAATATAGGCAGTCTTACCGTCTGGCAGAATTAATTAGAGGATATAATTTTATGCTGGAGCTAATAACCAGGTAATGGAAGATATTATCCTGACCTGGTATTATTCGCCCTTCTTAAAATATTCCTTGAGCTTACCTGTCAGATCGGATTCAATAATTCGGCACGCTAAATCAATCATATTACGGAACGCAAGGGCGTGGGCAATACCATGGCTGATAATTACCGGGCTGTTGATACCCAAAATCGGGGTACCTCCGTAAATCTCAAAATTAAAATTATCCAGGAAAGGGTCATTAAACCCTTTCTGGACTTTAAAAATATCATAAACAGATTCGGCAAGCTTCAAAGCTACATTCCCCACAAATCCTTCACATACAATAACTTCAGCCTTGTTTAAAAACAAATCACGGCCTTCCACATTACCTATGAAATTTATCCCTGACTGTTCTTTCAGCAGCGGATAAGTAGCCTGGCAAAGGAGGTTTCCCTTGCCTTCTTCCTCACCTATGTTGAGTAAAGCTACTTTAGGATTTTCTACACCCAGCACATGGTAAGAATAAAGTGAACCTAACTGGGCAAACTGCACCAGATGCTCGGGCTTGCAGTCAGCATTGATACCAGAATCGAGAAGGAAATTGAATTTTCCATCCTGCCTCGGCATAGGAGTAGCAATAGTAGGTCTAAGTATTCCATCAATTGCTTTTACCGAATAGAGGGCGCCAACCATCATAGCGCCGGTATTGCCAGCGCTGATGAAAGCATCTGCTTTCCCCTTATGTAGTAATCCGAACCCGATTGCAATACTTGAATTGGGCTTTTCCTTCAGCGCTTTGGTAGGATGCTCATGCATACCTATTGATTCGCCAGCCTCAATAAAAGTAAAGCGATGTTTATAGGGATCTATTGCAGGCATATAAGGGGCCGCAGCCTCGGCATTGCCAATCAGCAATAAATGAACAGATGATTCAGGTACCTGTTCAAAATACTGAAGTACACCCGTAAGGGTCTCCTTCGGGGCATAATCGCCGCCCATAATGTCAAGCCCTATATTCATCAACTGAAATAATTAGTTATGAAATGGTTTCATCTTCAGTTGCCGGAGCTTTGTCAATTACAACTTTACCCTTATAGAAAAGTTTCCCTTCTACCCAATGAGCGCGATGACGCAGATGGCTTTCTCCGGTTGTTTTATCAATACTCCATGTTTCAGCTTCAGCCTTGTAATGAGTCCGACGCTTTGCGCCTCTCTGTTGGGAGTGTCGTCTTTTAGGATTTGGCATTTTACTTTATTTATGTTTGCTAATTTATGACTAAATTTCAATATTGCTTAATTCTTACTCTTCTATTCGTGAATTATAATAAATAATTCATTCCTATGGTTTTTTGGGCTTTGGTCTCTGCTTTGCTGCAGGAACTTTTAGCTCTTTTTTCTCTTTAAATGATTCCAACCCCTTCCAAAGCGGATTGTGGACTGTTACATTGGTTTCTGATAACTTATCCAGTAAATCCAAAGCATGCTGGTTACAACCGGGTGTTTCGTCTTCTTTATCCGGATGAATATGCTGCAAAGGTACACTGAGCATCACAAATTCATACAACCAGTTACTAATATCCAGTACCGTTTCGCTCCTCGGAATAAAAACCACATCGTCCTCCTCATCAATCTGCTCTGCATCTTCTCCCAGTAGTTTTATCACCAGGTTGAATTCATCCCACAGCCTTAGTTTAAAATCATCCCCACATCTGTCGCACGGCACAATAACATTACCATCTACATCAAACTTCAGCATGAAAAATCCCTCATGCTTATCAAATACCAGAGTGATCTTTACATCCCAATCATTAAAACTGTCATCAGCATCCCTTTCCTGCATGAAACGATCATCAATATCGTATACATACGTGTGTGGTCCGGATTTTAACCCTTGCCAGGCAATTTCATATTCCCGGTTATGCTTCATTTCAGTTTCGCAGTTTGCAGTTTACAATTTACAGTTTGCAGCTTGTTAATTATATTCGTATTCTATAATTCATAAAACACACACTATTAAACGACTACTGCCAATTGCCGATTGACAAGTGTCAATTGCCACCGTAAACTGCCAACTTTTACTTCAAACGGGCTGCAAAGGTAGGGAAAAATCTGTTGATTACATCAATTTATTTCGCTTAACCAAAAAAGCATGAAGCACTTCATCAACTGGTTTTGAAAGATCCACTGCTACCCTGTCTATCTGGTATTGGTGACACCTGTTTTCTATGATGTTCTGAAAATCGCGCATCCTGGTTACGTACTGATCTTTTATCTGCTGCGGTTGCAATTTTATCCTATCACCGGTTTCCATATCCACGAACTCATAAGGTCGATTCTCAAATTCAAATTCAAGCTCCTGGGCCCCATCTACAACATGAAACAAAATCACTTCATGTTTATTGTAGCGTAAGTGCTGAAGAGCAGAAAACATCTCCTCTATTTTATCTGAATCATCCATCATATCGCTGAATACCACAACCAGCGATCTCTTGTGCATTTGTTCGGCCACAAGGTGAAGCGCTTTGGCTGCATTGGTAACTTTATTTTCTGAAGTATATTCCAGTGTTTTCTGCAATTCATTCATCAGCATGCGGTAGTGGCTGTGGGCTGAGCGGCAATCTGAAAAATAATTGACCTGTTCGTCGAACCGCACCAGCGAAGCCGCATCCAGCTGGCGCTTCAGTAATTGAAACAAACTGGCAGCAGCTACACACGAAAACTGCAACTTACTCAATTTTATATCATCCTTGGGAAACTGCATCGAAGATGAGGTATCCACAACCACGCAACAACGCAGATTCGTTTCTTCCTCAAACCGTTTGATGAACAGTTTATCCGTTCTACCATATACACGCCAGTCAATATGGCGCAGGGGGTCTCCCGGGTTATACAACCTGTGCTCTGCAAATTCAACCGAAAAGCCATGAAATGGGCTTTTGTGCAAACCAATGATAAAACCTTCAACTACCTGCCGGGCTATCAGTTCTAAATTATCAGTAAGGGGTTGCTGAAGGATCATTATAACGGGAATTAGGAAATATTAAAAATTCGTTCAAAAGTAAAAAATCAATCGCTAAGTGGCTAAAAATTCAATCATTATATTGAGAGAAAAACCATGAACAAAATCATAATAAATTACTATCCCTTTTGCTTATCAACGGCATGTAAAATAATAAGCATTCCTGTTACTTATTATCAGCTGTAGGAAGCACTTCCTGTAGTCTTTCCTCAAGTTCGTTGCCCCGTAGGTTATGACCTATGATTTTACCATTGGGGTCGATGAGGAAATTTGCCGGAATAGATTGCACTGAATAAGTAGTAGCAGCAACAGATGACCAGCCCTTAAGGTCGCTAACCTGAGTCCAGACAAGGCCATCACTTTTTGCGGCAGATTGCCAGGCATCCTTATCATGGTCGAGCGAAACACTCAGAATTGTGAAATTTTTACTTTTAAACCTTTCATATGCAGCTACTACAACCGGATTCTCCCCCCTGCAAGGGCCGCACCAGGATGCCCAGAAATCCAATAATACATACTTGCCCCGCAAAGATGAGAGCGTAATCATCTTGCCATTAAAGTCGGGCAATGTCAGTTCGGGCGCCATAGATCCTTCACTAGCCAGGTTTTTCTTTGCAGCCTGCTGACTTAACCGCAAAGCTGATTTCACATGATAATCTGCATAGTCTTTTGTCATACGGGTACCGGGAAAACGGCGTGCCATACTCTGGTAAAAAGCTTCCAGGTAATTCACTTCAGTGGATCCGTTGAGCATACGGGCAGCAAAAATGGCATTGGGCTGGTAATGATTAGTATCGGCATACCGTTCAACATACTGCGTGAAATTCTGACGCAAATCCTGAAAATCGTTTTTCGCCTTCATAAACAGGCTGTCATTGCCCCGAGCCTGGAGTGTATCCAGCACTATGCACATATTATTGTAATCATTCAGATGCTTTCTGATGGCCCCAAGAAACTTTTGTAAATCCTGTGATTCTGAAGACCCGGTAATGTTATAATTTTCAAGGATCTTCCAATCGGCATCAACCCTGATATTGGATTTATCAACAGATAAAAGGATAAATTTATTGGTTATAAAATGCAGACGGTAAAGGCCTGGTTCGGGGGCAACACCCGATAATTCAAAATGCCCGTCTGATTTGGAGCGGGAAGAATCAACTATTGTAATCTGGTCATTGGCATTCAACTGCTCCAGAATAACGTTCTGTTCAGGAAGTCCATTTATATTCCCTATCACACTGAATTTCCGGTTGTTACTTTTGCATGCAACAATTCCGGAAATTACAATAAAAATTAAGAGTAGCTGTTTTGATCTCATTCAGGGAATTTTAGTGTGTACCATTCCTAACCAAGTCAAAATTAGTAAGTCAAACGTCAAGAAATGCTTAAAATTTGAATAAAACCAAGGTAATTTAATTAATGGTTAATCATAGCTAGTTTATTTTTTCAGTTGATAATAAACCACAAATAAAAGCGTTAACTTTAAAATCAAAACACATCAAAATGAAAAAAACCTTCCTTCTAATTTCTTTTTCAGTAATCCTGATTTCGTTTGCTGAAAGTTGCACTAAATCCAGTTATTCTTCTACCGATGAAACAACCGGTATAGTTAACACTACCAAACTCTGGTCGGGATATTCAACAGGTTACTTTATTGGCGATACTGTTCTGGCAGGTGATACTACACATATAGCCTGGGCCAAGTATTATTATCATGTTATTAACGACAGCTCATTTGCAGTACAAAAAGTAAACAATCTTCTGATCAGTATATTGGGTATGCCCTTAGCTTATAAATCTACAAATGCCACCACCCATATGGAGTTATTTGATTCCACAATTGCGGGAACTTCCTTGCTTACCAAACTTGAATACTACAGTAACACAGGAAACATGAATTATGAATATCACAAGGTAGGAGCCTACAATGCTGCTTCAGGTCATTATTACGAAACCAACATTTTCATACATACACCCTAGGTTATAGGGCAGGTAAACCAAGCTAAGTGCATTTGAAAAATAATTCAGAAAATCACTTTGGCAAAGCATATCTGTTTTTTATGAAAACAGGGGACAATCAAAACGCGCCCTGCCACCTGCTTGCCTGATTTGGGAAGCCAGTCGGGATAATCATTTCCTTCCGCAACAAATGAATGAATGTCGGTTGCCCCGCCGGCATCAATAGTGCCTAGCTGTATTCTTGAGTGGGCAATATTAAAATCATTGAATAAAAAGGCAAGTGTCCCGCCTGTATTCAATAAAGCATAGGAAGAAAAAACACCGCCATCTTCCTGTGAATATTGCAGTTTCGGAATAAATGAACTCCATTCTCTCATTCCGTCTTTGTTATAAGACAGCGCCATTATGTCTTCGAAATGATACTCGCGGACCATTGTCGTCATATATGGCGTGTTATAAAACGAATAGTAGCCAAAACCTGGCGTATAGTTGCTCCTGGTTGTTACATAATGTAACTCTGAAACCAGTACAAACCCTCCGTCATTCTTTACTATTAGTTGTTTGACCTCATAATTATCAAAAGCATGGTTTCTGTGCCTTATACCGGCAGCTTGGCTTAAATCATTATCGAAAGGTATAAATTTAGTTGTCAGGAAATTACCTGTTGCCATATCAATATCGGTATAAATAATTCCCTCAAAACTGCCATTCTTCTTATTGGAATAAAATCCGCCAAAATATACTTTGTTGTTGGCATTGTCCACTTTAAGATAACCGCTGGCCACATATTTATCCTCCAATGTCAACTCTCTGGCTTCAAATTTTGTAGCGCCGGGAGCCAGCTTCAGTACCCAGAACTGATCGGCATAATTAAGGTTGCCGGTAGTGGAATAGGCATTCAAAAATACAGTACCATCATTAGTAAGATTCACTTCTCCATGTTCTATACTGTAACCTGGTTTGAATGTAGCTTTACTTCTTTTAATAACTGCAAGATTATCATCCAGCCATTTTGCATCTAAATCAAGGTCTGAACCACGGTCATTAAAACTGTAAATAATGATACTTTTTTTATTCTCAGATACTTCTGATGAAAAATAAACTTTTGTCGCACCGAAAATGCCTGTTTTTGTTGTACCAAGCTCTATGGGTTTTCCTTTTAGTCTGCCCTTGCTATCTAGTAGGGCTGCATACTGCACTACTTTATTACTCTCCAGCGCCTGGTAGAGTACAATCATTTTATCGGGGTACGCAATAAACCTAACCTCATATATTTTATCGGGAAAAAAATCAAGCAGTACGGTAGCTGTTTTATTCATTGAGTCATCATAGGCAGTTATTACAGCATTCCCTGGAGAGTAGGTATAGGTATAGAGGTTACCTCCACTCATACCCACAATCCCGTATTCATCCGACCGAAGATCAAATTTGTCGTATGCCGAATAAATAACTTCCTGGGCCCTGACTGAGTTAATCAGCCTAAAACACAGCAAAAGCAGCAATATTGGTTTCAAAAATTTCATACCTTTAATTTAGCCGATCTTATGACCCAAAATTAAAACTAATTAAGACAATGCCTTTTTATTTCTTGGTCATTTACTACAACAAGCAAATAAGGATATACATATAAATTCCCGGTTAATAATTCTTTGGCTGCGTGTATTGCTCTATACGATTTACTCTGATAATTCAAGGGTGTAGTGCTGCTAAAGCCAGATATTAATATGGTCATAGATTCTTTACAGTAGGCAACATCTGGCAAGTTGCCGTTTTCCCAAACCATTTGTACCGGTGGCGGGCTATAAAATCATATACTTTGTCTCTAAAAAACCGGGGAATTAGGACAAAAGCAAAAGGTACAAGCCAGATGCCACCAAAAATCTTCATGATCCGGAGAATTGCATCAGATTTAATGTAGTATTTATTATTCTGGTAGACTATCACACTGTCTGGCGGAGTACCTTGGAAGTTGGCCAAAACAATTTTGCCCTTTTCTGATTGTAATGATTCAAATGTGAAAATCTGCTTTTTATCATGCCTGATAATAAATTGAACACTTCGGTTACATAGGTTACACACCCCATCATAATATAATATTGGTCCGGTAGTTTTGCTATTGTCCAAAATAGGATGATTTAATGCATTTTTATTTTCATAATGTGATTAGAATGAAATCCTACCTGGGCAAATTTGCTTTACTATTGGTTCCAACCTGAATACTGTTCTGATCTCCTTGTATGCTTCTTCGGTTATTTATACCGGCTCTATTATCTGTATCCCTTCTTCGTATTACGTTTCTATTAGGATCTGATTTAACTTCCTCCTGTTTAACAGTATTCTTTCTAGCTGTATCCTTAACCGGAGATTTTATCCTTGCATTAAGTATAGAATCCACTTTCACCTTAACCTCGATTTTCATTCTGTATTCCAGGTCGGTTTTAGCCTGTTCGTCTGCCTGCCTGATCCGGATATCAGATATAGAGTCTGCTTTCTGTTTTATTTCAGCCTTTGTAAGTGGTTGAACCGCCTTATTGCAGGAAAGAAATGCTGAAATTATCAACAATGCCGATGATATCCTTTTCATTTTCACGTTGCAAATTACAACTAGCACAACTACAAAAAGTGAGCCAGATATAAATAAGGGAAATATTAACACTTGATTTTAAAATATTTTAACCCTCTAACGCGTTTAATTCAAATAAATTGTCTGAAATTTACGTAACAAATGAACAATAGGCCCGAAATATGGTTTACGTGCCTGATGCTGATCCTCACAGCACAAAAATCTTCAGCCCAGTCTTCTGTTAATGATACTATCCGCCTAGGGGCCGTTATTGAAAATGGAAAGGTTTTCCCGATGATTTTAATGGATGAATTTGTTATCACAGACAAGTCCTTTAATGTAGAAACCCGAAAACACAGAGACCGTTTAAGGACAGATATCTACACTGTTTACCCCTATGCAATGGCTGCAGCCGCTATTTTTAAGGAAGTGAATGAGAACATGGACAAAATGGATGGCCGCAGAGATCGTAAAAAATACCTGAAATCAATAGACAAAAGACTGGATGTAGCTTTCAAAGAACCACTTAAATGCTTAAGTATTGATCAGGGGCATGTGCTCATAAAATTAATCAACAGGCAAACAGGACAAAACTGCTATACTATTATCAAAGAACTTAAAGGAGGGTTATCGGCCATGGTATGGCAGTCGGTAGGCGTATTTTTCAACAACAACCTGGTAAAAGAGTATGACCCTGAAGACAAGGACAAAGAAGTAGAAAGCATGGTAAGAGACCTTGAATCCTCTAACTACTACAAATATCAGGTTTTACAGCAACAATCACTCCTAAAAAAGGTAGCTGTTACTTCACAAAAGTGAATTTTGAATTCCATTCTTGGTTTATTGGAATATCTTTGTTCCGGCTGATATTTCATCAGTTAAACTGATTTATATAATTATGAAAACGTCTCTGGATAAATTAATGATCCATGCAGCATGGGTATATATCATCCTCCCGTTTATGCTTTTTTGCATTGGTTGGTTAAAATTGTATTATTCACTGGCAATGGTGGCGATACTTGTATTATCTTATATCCTTTCAATAAAATCTGTAACAAATTATTATGAAATAAACCTTAAAAAACATTCCCGTAAAATCGTTCTTGCACTTTCTGCAATAATTGTGCTTGTGATTTTTTCCGGAATCGGGGAATACAGCTATCAGGTCGAAGACCATCAGTTCAGAAATGGGGTATTTCATGATCTCGTCACCCACCACTGGCCTTTACGGATGAATGAAAGAGGTAATCTCCCCACAATTCACCAGCCTGTATTGTACATATACTACATTGAATATTGGTTACCTGCGGCACTGATTGGCAAGCTTTTTGGCTGGGCTATAGCTAATTTCTTCCTTTGGTTATGGACTGTTTTAGGTACTACCCTTACATTCTACTTCCTATGCCGTTATTTCAAAATATTTTCACTGAAAGCACTTTTAATGTTCTTTTTTTTCAATACAATTTATATCCTGGTTTCTTTTCTGAAATACCCTATTATTTCAGTTATTACAAGCGATTATACAATCTGGTCGGGGCAAATGGTTCTGGCAGGATCAAATATAGATTCACTATACTGGATATATAACCAAACAGTAACCCCTCTGCTGATTATAGCCATGCTTCTCAACAACCTCTCCAGGCAGAGCATAGGCTTTTTATATGCGCTTTGCTATCTGCATGGTCCATTTACATTCATTGGTTTTTTCCCGTTCCTGTGCATCATGTTGGTAAACGATATCTTCTTAGCTAAAGATGGAACCTTTGCAGACAGGATACGTCCTTACCTTACATTTCAAAACCTTATAGGGTCTGTATCTGTTATGATTATCGGATATTTCTACCTTTCAGGCAGCCCTGCGGTACAATCCTTGTATATTGGTAAAATAAGTCTGATCAGGTATTGTATTTTTATTATGGTTGAATTCGGGATTATTTCCATGCTTATTTTCAATAAGTATAAAAAAGACCCATTCTATTATGCAGTAGTTATAATGTTATTAATATTACCGGTTATTGGTATGGGAACTATTCAGCCGTTTACATTTTGCGCCCGCGTTTCAATCGCTCCAATGTTTGTATTGATGATAATGGTAACAAAATATTTGCTTGAAGAACGCTTTTCACCAACAAAACGAATTATCATAGCCTATGTAGTATTAAGCGCTATAGATCCGGTACTCCAGGTTAGCCGGTCAGTTGCATTTACTATTGGCCATTATATTAATCCGGTAGCCACCAACACCTATTTATACAATAGGGCTGGCGAATGGTCGAACTGGAAAAAACTGGTACCAGATAGAAGTAAATGGAAAGAAGCGAATTTCAATATTCTGAATATTCCCGAAACTACTGACACTACAATTAACCCATTTCTTTCAGCACTAGAAAAACAGAGTGATAATTCTTTTTTCAATCATTACCTGCTAAAGAATGGAACTGATAAAAGAAAATGATTCAGATTTAGAGCAGCATCTACACTAATTAGCTTCAGTTTATCTTTCTTGCTACCACCAGGCAACTTCCTCCAAAGGGGATTGACTTTTGTTCTTTGATCCTGTTCAGTTCCCAGTCCCATACTTTGTCGAGTACCGATCCTTTGGATTTATGCTCATTGGAGTGCTTACTAATATCGCCTGAATTTTTATGCATCCCCAGCCTGCTGGGCAATGAGCGTAATAAAAATATAGGTAACGGTAAAACCGAGAAAATATAAGTAGACCAGGCTATTTCGAAACCAACTTCATTTAGTTTTTTAGTCAATGATTTAATGGTGTACCGGTTAAAATGCCCAGCATCATCATCTTCATTCGACCATAAAATTTCATGAGCAGGAACAGTGATAAAGAGATTGCCGTTTTTACGCAAATAAGTTTGCATCAATTTCAATAAGGCAATATCATCCTTAAAGTGCTCCACCACATCAAAAACACCTATGGCTGGTATGGTTTCTTTCTCAAAACCGGCATCTTCCAAAGTAGAGCAAATAATATTTTTGAGTTGCCTTGTACGGGCATTAATGCACCCTCTTTCACCGGGTTCTACCAAAATGGTTTCAATACCGCTTTTTTCAATAGCCTTTGCCACATATCCGTTTCCACCACCAATATCAAAAAAAAGATCTTTGGGCGCAAATCTTTTTACCAGCTCTACAATACAGTTATTGCGGTGCCGGAACCAAAAACTGTTTTCCTCTATCTGATAGCAGGCATCATTGCCTTCATCGGGGTAGGAAATAGCTGTTTTCTTTTCAGCATACCAAATGCCGTTATTTTTTACTAAACCTTTTGTATACGCCTCAATTCCCATAACAGCTAAGTTAAACTATCTACTATTTTATTGATTACTTCTATTACTTTCAATACATCCAGTTCATAATACATCGGCAATCTCAGCAGGCAATCGGTATACCGGTCTGTTTCTGTCAATTCAGAGGCCTGATACCTTGATAAATAATAGGGGCTTTTGTGCAGGCTGAGATAATGGAAAACGGCATAAATATTATGCTCTTTGAGCAACCTGGTAAATTCAACCCTTTTCTCCAGGTTGTTGAATACAAGGTAAAACATATGCGCATTATTGGTAGCAAATGACGGAATTACCGGTAGCCGGAAAAGGCCTTTATCTTCCAGAGGCTTAAGCCCTTCGTGATAAGCTGCCCATATCTTTTTACGGCGATCCTGTATATCATCCAGGTTTTCAATTTGTGCATACAAGAAGGCGGCAATAATATCAGAAGGAAGGAAAGAACTACCCACATCCACCCAGCTATACTTATCTACCTCGCCCCTGAAAAACTGGCTCCGGTTTGTGCCTTTCTCCCTTATAATTTCGGCGCGGTTGAGAAACTGACAATCGTTAATGACAAGCATTCCCCCCTCGCCCGACATGATATTCTTGGTTTCGTGAAAAGAGAATGCTGCAAGGTGGCCTATGGAGCCTAATGGCCTCCTGACCCCATCCTTACAGGTATAATAACTATCAATGGCCTGTGCCGCATCTTCGATCACAAACAGATTGTGGCGGGCAGCCACAGCCATAATTTTGTCCATATCGCAGGCCACACCGGCATAATGTACGGGCACAACAGCTTTTGTGCGCTCTGTTACCAATGCCTCAACAGCATCCTCATCCATACCGGGATGATCTATACGGCTATCGCAAAACACTATTTTTGCCCCCCTGAGTACAAATGCATTGGCAGTAGAAACAAAAGTATAAGAAGGCATAATCACTTCATCGCCTGGCTGAATATCTATGAGTAATGCAGCCATTTCCAGTGCATCAGTACAGGATGTAGTAAGCAGACATTTTTTAAATCCAAAACGCTCTTCCAGATAACTGTGACAGCGTTTAGTATAAACCCCATCACCTGAAATTTTCCCCGACAATACAGCCTGATAAATATAATGGCCTTCTTTACCTGTAAGGTAAGGTTTATTAAAAGGAATAATGTTCATAATCCTATTTTTTTTCCAGCGATCAATGGGTCGGTGATATAATCATCAAATCCATTTTTCCTCATTTCGTTTACAATAATACGGTAATCATAAGGAATACGCACAAACTCTACATCGAAGTTCTCCTTTATTACCAGGTAAGAAGCCCGGTTGTCTCCATCTCTCGGCTGCCCTACTGAGCCGGGGTTTAGCCAGGCTTTACCATCAAAAAATTTCTTGTACGATGGAAGATGGGTATGGCCGGAAATGAGTATATCACCAACAAAGTGATTATTTCTCAGGTATTCGCTGTTTACATCAAATACATACTCATCTATAGGGTCAACCAAGCCTGCATGAACACAAAGCGATTGCTTGCCAAAAACCGGGATTTCTTTTCTTTCCTCCAGCGCTTTTAAAAAGCTTATTGAATGACTGGTAAGTAAAGGTAGTTGCCACGACAATATGCGGGTACATGTTTTCGATCGCTCTATTACTCCATTATTATGAACAATGGCAAAATCGTGATTACCCATAAGGCATGGTATATTCCTTTTGCTTATTGCATCAATAACTTCATTGAAAAAACAATAATAACCTACTAGGTCTCCCAGGCAATAAATCTCAGTTATCCCCCTGCGGTCGAGATCTTCAAATACTGCATCCAGAGCGGTAATATTACCATGAATATCTGAGATAAATGCTATGCTATTCATAAATAATTTTGTCCGAAATATATCTTACTGCTTTCCCTGTTTTCTTAGATTGATGCCTATATACTCCCTTTTCCAGATAATGCTCAATACAATACTTTGGCTCGTTATATCCGAATTTGCTGCGCAAGGAGCAGGCGCTGGATATGCGTGGGTTTATTTCGAGCAGGTAGGCTTTACCCGATTGTTTTCTGAATTGAAAATTGGTAGGCCCCAGAGGCTTTAATTCCTTCACAAGAGTACTTACAAAAGACTGCAATTCATCGTCCTGCTCAATGACATATGCTAAACGGGTTGACCCGTCTTTTGATAAATACCTCCTCATAATCATTCCATCAACTACAGTGCCATCACCACATCCGAATACCGAATAAGTATATTCTTCATCGAGGCTCCCTATATATGCCTGAAACAGCGTATCCGCATTAATTTCCCTGCTTCTTTCATTAAAGTCTACTTCATTTCTGATAATATAATACCCTTTTGAAGCTGAAGATTTCCGGGGTTTAATGATAAATGGCAATCCAAGGCTGGCAGATGCAGATGGATAATTCAGGCCGGTTAAGGTAGGTATAACGGGTAAACTCTCTATGCTTTTTAGAAAAAGAAAGGTTTCATACTTATCCTTCGACAGGTTAAGAATATATTCATTATTAAGTACAGCAGGGGCCGGCAGCAAATTCCGGTTCTCATTATAGCTATGTACATCCTGCTCTATACCCGGGAATATTAAATCTATACTGTACTTTTCACAAACCCCGGCAAGCCATGAGTAATACCCTGGGCTGCTGGTGTAAGGCGCTACTTCAAAATGATCGCAGATATACCTGCCGTAATTCTCTCCAAAAATATCGGCACCGGTGATTAAGCAGGGAATACCGGCAATTCTTAAACTCTCTATAATGCCATAGCCTATTATAGATCCTACTCCGGTAATTAAAATATGGTATACCCTGCCGCTATTCAAAATGATATGCTTTTGATAAATAATAACTAAAATCACTTGCACCAGTATACCATTGCGCAAAAGCCACCGAAACAAGTGGTATATGGTAGGTAATTCCTTCTTTCTCACTCTGCTGAATCATTGATTCAGCATCATAACCCCCATTCATGCCGGCTATTAATGCCACAATTTCTTTAAGATTCAAAGTATGTGCTGGCACAAAAACATTGTGCAAACCTGAAATGCTATTTTCAATGGTATATTTGATTGCGTCCAGCAGCAACTCTACAGAAAAATAATTCCTGGCAACATCCCTGCAATTGGCAAACAGCATAATCTTTTCCCTGTTTCTTACCGCATCAATAAAATAATATAACCCGGCCTGCGATTTTTTGGCCAACCGTGCATAATCAAAGATTTGCGGAAAACGCAGACTGGTATACTTATGCCCTTTCATTTCACCAATAATGATTTCATCGGCAATATGCTTTTTCAAGGAATATGCATCATTCAATTTATTTTGTTCATCGGCAAAAATGCTGGAAACATTTATAAGCCATGAATTATCATTTTTGCACTTATTTACAATATCAGAAATAGATTTAACTACATACTGATATGGCAAGGCTAAGGGATTTATATTATTTATTATAATGTCGTATTTTTGAGTTGCTATTTCGTTAAACTCATTTTCAACAATATTATAGTGAATCCCACCTTCAATCAGGGAATGGTTAAAGGTCCTATGCACATCGTGACTTTTGGATAAATATCCATATAAATAAGTCCCGATAAAACCAGATCCCCCTGCAATTAATATTTTCACTTAGTTTAGTTTTATTACTAAATAGTTGCTTCTATAAGAATACCATTTGATATTTCAGGATAATTATCACCAATTTTTACTAGTGCTTCATAAATTTTCTTGTCCCAATTTAACTTAGCCATTTGAGATGCAGTAATCGGTTTTAAAAGCAATCCGCAAATATTCTTTATTTTATACCCTGCATCAATTACCAATTGCTGAATGGAATTCAGGTCGAAATAACGCTTATGACCTAATTGCAAGTCATATTCACTCAATTTGTAAATATCATCAAGCAAGCCAGCTTCAAAGCCTATTGTGCGATGCAGCGACCTAGCATTAGGAACACCGATAAAAATAGTACCAGATGGTTTAAGGAAAGATTTAAATTTATTGAGGATTAAAGCAGGATCATCAACATGCTCTAATATAAAACCCATTTCAATCATATCAAATATTTTTTCAGATTGATAGTCCTCAAAATAGGTATGTACAAAATCCATTTTATCCTGGTGTTCTGTAATACTACCTGAAAGTTCATTGATTATATCCAAAGAACCTTCTAAAATAGTATATGATTTCAGGCTATTCTCAAATTCCTTCCTGATTGAACCATTTACAATCTGATGACCTATACCCAGACTCAATACTGATTCACAAGATTCAGATCTTATAGCGTCACAAACTTTACTGGCGAAATGGCTTAAAAAGTAATAATTCTCATCAAAAAACTTGAATTCTGTAGTATATGAATCCTGGTATTTGTCTAAATTTTCATTTTTTTTCATCAGAATATATTTTATTCGTAAATATTTTTTACTATAAATAATGGCCTGTTTTTTACCTGATTATACATTTTTTCAAGGTATATTCCAAATACACCTAATGAGGTCATTATTATACCTGTAGAAAACAATATTAATACAGCCAGTGAAGAATAACCCATAAGCAAGCTTGACGGCATAAAAATCTTTCTGAAAATAATAAATGCTCCGAAACAAAAAGCAGTGATGGTAAGCAGTGAACCTAAAATGAACAACATTTTGAGCGGGTAGGCCGAAAAAGAACTGATCGCCTCAATAAGCAGGATCATTCGCTTCCGGATAGTATAGGTAGCCTGTCCTTTCCTGAGACTTTTGGTTACCGGCATCCCACTCTGATTAAAGCCCGACCAATACATCATACCTGCAAGGAAGAGGTTTTTATCGCCCAGCTGCAACAGGGCATCAACGTATTTCCTTGTCATTATCCGCTCCGTTAAAGGGTTAGCAGGTATTTTAGTATCACTTAAAAAATTAAACGTCTTCCAGAATAGCCCCCCTAAGATTTTCTCCAGAAATTTCCCTTTTCTGTTTTCCTGGAAGCCATACACCACGTCATAATTTTTATTGGTCAGTTCATCGTAAAATTCCTTGAGTACCACGGGATCCACTTCCATATCACAATCTATGATAAATATCAATTCCCCCCTTGAATAATTCATACCAGCTACCAGTGCATAATGATGACCAAAATTGCGGGAGAGATCCAAAACCTTTATTTGCGGGTGCTGTTTCTTCAATTGCAATATTTTCTGCAACGAATTATCCGGCGATCCATCGTTAACCATTACAATTTCGAATTCAGTGCAATTAATACTATTAACAGCATCATAGCATCGCTGAATAAACTCATCGAGAAATACTTCAGAGCGGTAGAGTGTTGATACAATACTAATTTGCGGATTGGGCATTAATAATTTTATTTGTAAAATTAAAACTTTTTCATGTATTTAATAGCTTCCGAACCTTCATTAAAAATCAGGTCCAGAATAGTTACCCCATGCTCAAAAGGCGGATACAATTGTGTATACTCAGGATAGCCTGAATAGTCCATCCAGCTAAGCTTTATCCCCGCTTCCTCAAAAAAGCTATCAACAATATAATCTTTTGCTGCCGGGCCCGATAAATATTCTTTACCTCCTGCCTGCTGCACAAGACTTAATAACCGCTCCGTTTTACCATCGGCCAGTTCATAATCGCCCGACCAGCTGATTTTTGTATTGATGCCCAGAATTTCATTTATAATCCTGATCAGTTCGTAATTTACAAGGCTCAGTAAAGACTCGCTGGTATTGAGATAAAAATGCTCGAATATATCTTTATAGTCTTTGAAATATTTTGCCTTGCTGTAAAACTGCTTTATAGTAGCCCAGTGGTCTTTTGCCCATCCGGGCTCAGAAATAACTGTTTCATTGATTTTCTGAAAATATTTACCTTTTACTTCTACAGGTATTGTTAGCCAGGCAAGTCCGTTACTGGATTTGATTTTATTCCTGTTTCGCCAGTCCCTGCGTGTATATTGCATATCGTCGTAGAGAATGAACTCATCCACCATCCGGATCATATCAAAATACCCTTTCCATGGAATATAATTGGATTGTAAAATAGCAACTTTTTTCATTCAATTATTAAGAAGTTTACCACGATTGGTATAATGCAAATGTAAAAATAAAAAGTCGAATAACTGCATGGTTAATAAGCCAGGTTGACAGTTTAAAAAAGAGCTACACACCAACATATCAATATTAAATTTATAGCTAAAAATTGAAAATTTTATCTCAAACTCAAAACCACACAATCGCATGCTATTAATTACATTATTCGATTTTAAATAAAAAATGTATTTTCGAGCAGAAAGGCAAAACCAATTAATATATATTTTAACTCCGAAATCAAAAGAAGCCTAAGTATCATGCCAGTATCATTTCAGAATGAATTAAGCAGACTTTCAAATACCAAAATATTATTATCGGTATTACCTGAAGCCTTAAAATTCAGAACAGCAAAAGCACTCTACAATTATGAATCTGTAAAATTTAATGGAATTGATATTGTAACACCTTTGCAGAACGATGGCTTAGTTTGTTTGGTAAATACCAAAGACCTTATTGGCTGGAAAATCTTCTTCTTTGGCGAATATGAACTCGACACCAATAAAATATTGGAACTTTACCTTAAGCAGGACGACATTGTATTGGAGGCAGGCGCCAATATTGGCAGTGAAACACTTTTGATTTCCAAACTAGCGAGCAGGGGTACTGTATACTGTTTTGAACCAAACCCCTATAGTTTTGAACGATTAAAAATAAACGTATCTATCAACGAATTAAAAAATGTATATTCTTATGATTATGCATTGGGAGAATCTGACAGCCAAATAAAATTCCATATCTATCCAAAGGGATTTTGTAATTCAGGCATGTCAAGCAAGTATATGGAAACCCCTATTACCCATGAGATAACTGTTGAACAAAAGACTGTTGATACTTTCATATCAGAGAACAAAATAACCAAATTGGATTTCATAAAAATGGACATACAGGGAGCTGAAATGGATTTAATAACCGGGGCATCAGAAACTTTGAAAAGATTTAAACCCACCATTTTTACTGAAGCATGTGAACCTTACAACGACACAAAAAAACTTTATGAATTACTCGTTTCACTTGGATATGAAGTATTTCTGATAAAAAACCTGAAAACTGAAAAGTTCAATTCTATAAATGAAGTGAGAGATGGCAATTGGTTAGCTATCTCAAAGAAAAGCTAGTCCGCTTTAATTTACTGCATCAGTAAATACAATTAATAGGTACCATATACGCCATCAAACTTAAAAAACACGCTGGACTCATTGAAGATACTGGCCTTAACCGCATAACCTTCTTCATTTTTCTTCCAGTCTATTTTTAAATTTGGCTGAATTCCAGGAGTGATCAGGTTCAGGAATTTTATGTTGCCGGAACTTTTTAGCAATAATTGTTCATGTACTTGTTCCTGAAGCAATTCTTTCACCATCTCTATCATACAAACTCCAGGCACAACAGGGTTACCTGGAAAATGCCCTTTAAATATAGCATGATCAGTATTGTATACTACCTGGCAACTTATCTGATTGCCTTCAGCCACTTCATTATGGCAGGTATAAAAGTCATTTTTCAGCATGGAATAAATTCAAAAGTCAAATCTAATAATCCTGTGGTCTAATTCCTAATAATACTCCAGAGTTTATAAAAAGGTCCTGATTCCAGGTATTCCAACTTATAATATGCGGCTATCAATATTATCGTTAATTGATATTAGAACTTTTAAAAAGTTCTAATCTATGCCCTCGGTGCCTTTTCAGATGTTGAATCCAATTTATTGAATGCTATTTTAAGAATATAGATAGCGGATTATTTTTAGTTTTTTGAACAACAAATTCTATGCAGCTTAAGCTATACATAATTCTCAAGGATATAGCAATAGCAGAAAAAAGGAAAAACTTGTGGGATTGAACTGGTCAATAACAAATGTAGATGAAACGATTTGCCATCCTACTTCTTCCCGGCGAAGCCACCTACAGACAAATCCTGGCCGCATTGAAGAATTTCATCCCAAACAAGATAAAGGCTATCATTAACAATATGGATTCTTCCACCCCCATCATCAATCTTGAGAGAATAACCACCTGAGCTATCTATTTTTGTTTTTAAACTGAAAGTATAACTACCTGGATAAACATTATCTTTTTGATCAAATACTATACCAACCGGATTGTATATAAAAATTGAATCAGCACTAAGATGCTTAACCAAATAGATAAATGATTTATTGACAATTAAGGAAACTGGCGGCCCCACCGGAACATAATAACCATTTTCATAGAATGAATCAGCTAATTGCCCTGTAAAAGTATCAGTGTATGGGTAGGTAATAGTAACTACCGGCGGAGTAATTACCGAATCTGCTTTCTTTGGTACAATTGGATTAGTAGCAACTGCACTCCCTTTTTTCTGACATGAAACTGCCACTAAAACTATAATAGCAATGATAAGGTGCAGCGGTTTCATAAAATCAATTTACAGCAATAACGGAGTTTTTTAACTTTTATTATACAAAGATACCAATAAAAAAATATAAGTGCCGAAAGTTTATGCAGCCGAAATTTAATTTCCAACCTCATGAGTTGAGCGTAACCACTCGATTACCTCATCAAAATGGAATATAAAAAGTAACATTTCCAACCTCTTGTATATGCCCCGTAACGAACTCAGCAGTCCTTAACTTTTCTGCAATACTGATACCTACTTTTCCCGCCTGCATCACAAAGCCTATATCGTACTGGAGGTAAATGGTATTCATGTCGGCCCTATCGATTGCATAAGGATCAAACTTGGAAAAAAGCCCCCCTTCCAGTGTTGCATTATACATCACTGCTCTTATGGTAGGGTGCATAAAGCAGTGTATCAGAATTTTTTTATGGCTCCCGCTATTGTGGAGCGCACCACTGTTTTCTATTAGATCAGGCTGCTTAAATCTACCGAATGCCAAAGTAAAACCCACTCCTGCATTATCCACCAGTGTTCCTACCTCGCAGTCAATGTTAGCCAGTATCTTTAAATTCCCGCTTGGCTTTAAAATCTGCCTTTCGTAGTTCAATTTATAGTCCAGCACCACATTATTCCTGATCTGGTTGCCCCACCCCATCGCCTTCTGACTTCCTATAAGTATATGGATCTGGTTTTGTATGTCGCTGCCATACGTAATAGGGCCTATTGCACCCAAACCTATTTCAGTAGAAAGGCTTTCATTTGTTTTATCGTTCGTTGAAGTTAATCCATGCTGCAACGTAAGCACAGATGAATAAGGCCTGTCGCCATAAATTACCTGACTGTGCAAAATATCTGCCGGTGTATATATCCTCCTGAACATACCATAGAAGTATACATTAGTACTATTCGGCAGACCTAAAAGCAGCCGGTCGAAAAAGCTTCTGCTATGGGTATTTCTTTTATAGTAGATATCGGCCTGCCATCCTGCGGTATAATACTGGTCTGTTCCCCTTGCAGCAAAATTCAGATAATCGTCATCAAAATAAAGTTTCAGTTTTTGAAAGGTAATTTTCTTTCCTGTACCAATACTATCTTGCCTGCCGGAAAAATGCTCCTGCCCAAACACAATTAATCCGGAACACAAAATAAGTGTAGCCACTAAACTTATTTTGCACACTATTTTTACTGATTCCATAAAAATCTGCCCTGTGATTACATACCAGCAAAGACACCTGGCAATTCAGGCTGCAAAATTACTTTACCGAAAATTACCTCCTACTGCTTCATATCAGTCAAAATAAATACTTTTTAAAAACCGCTTTGTATACCTGTTGCTGGCCAGAAATTAAAAAAGCAAAAGCAATATCATTCTATCTGCTCCATTTTCAGATAAGGCTTCTTCGATTCATGTAGTACCTTAATTATCTTTGAGGGATTCTTCCATTCAAAGACATGTATGACCCATATTGTAAACCGTAATAGAGGAGTGGCATGAATAAGGCTTTGGGCAATTTGGGTTACATCGCTTTCCTTTTTGGCAATCAATGCTTCATAAGCGCTGCCGGTAAGCATACTCAGTTCTTCGCCAAACCGCCAGGCGCCATCGCGTGCGCTGTCTACACTAAAGGATATGAGTATGGTATTATACCTGGAAGCATGTAGCCCAAGCAGAGAAAGCAGAGGCGATACTGTATCCAGCGCCCTGATCACCTTGTTTGAATTAGCTGCAATCAGTGAATTGATGACATTAAAATCATTACTCAGTTCTTCATAATTTTTACCCTTCATTGTTTCGGCAGCAGCTATTCCAAGATCTAAGTTGATATGGGCATTCATACCCAGGAAAAGTTGCTGCAGTACCAGTGCCGACGCTTTTTCCACTGTCTCAAAAGCCACTTGCCAGGGCCCGGTTTGTTTATCGCCAGCCTTCCATTCATCATAAGCAATAAGATACCTGTTTGCAAACAACACATCCAGTTTTTCCATACGCGGGCCATCCTGAAATAGTTTATTGGCAATACCTTGTTTTACACTGAACGTCATTTTATAGTACAGTGCAGCAAAGTATCCAGCCCTGCTGCCTTTCTTCTCCGAATCAGCAATAATGGCTGTTAAACGAGCCAATACTTCATCTATATTTTGAGCTGGTGCCATAAGTGTTTCAGATTAGAAAGGCAAAATACTACTTCCGTAAAAATATCATAGCAAATTCTTCAGAATAGCTTCTTCAAACTGTTATACAAAACAGAAAGATACTTCAGCCTTGGCAAATCAAAACTTTATAACTACTTTTCCGATAAAGATGCTTACTGAATGTTCAGGAGCATTAGTTGATTTAATACTTACTTTTATATAGGCAGATGCCCCATAAATTTATCCTTACAATTCTTCTTTGCACCCTCCACCAATTCTGCTTTGGCCAGCAAGACCCTGCCACAACCTTTCGCAATGCCCAGCTATCCTCAAAACGCGTTGCAGATGCCGTTAAAAAATACGATGACTCTGCTTCAAGACAATTCAAAAGGAAAAATGTAACCTACCCTCCTAAAGACATTTTCCTGAGAGTTTTCAAGTTGCAGAATGAGATGGAACTTTGGGCACGCAATAACGAAACAAGTGAATACCGGCTCATAAAGCTTTTCCGGATATGCGCCATCTCTGGTTCACTGGGACCCAAGCGCACCCAGGGCGACAGGCAGGTGCCTGAGGGTTTTTATTTTATTGAAGATTTTAATACCCAGAGTGATTATTACCTTTCGATGCAGCTCAATTATCCCAATTATTCAGATAGTATGCTGGGCAAAGGAAAGCTGGGAGGTGATATTTTTATACATGGAGGATGCATTACCGTTGGGTGCCTGCCCATGACCGATGAAGGAATAAAAGAACTATACACCATCTGCCTCAATGCCCGCCTGAACGGACAGGAAAGCATACCTGTGCATGTGTTCCCTACCCGGCTTACCACAAGCGGAATGACCTACCTGAAACACGAATACCCCAAAGACCCTGCCAGGCAGCAATTCTGGGCCGATATGAAAGCCGGCTTCGATTATTTTGAGAAAACACATAAACTCCTGCCGGTTATGTATGGCACCGATGGGAGGTACATTTATTGATTCAAAAGTACTTTATCTTTGCATCGAAAAACTGATGGCCATCTATGCCCCATAATACCAGAACACAATTCACCCTGTTCACTGCCATTTGCCTCCTGTTGAGCCTTTCGATCTGCTCATGCCAGAAGGAAATACACCTCAACCTTGCATCTACCCCACCCCAACTGGTGGTGGAAGGAGCAATTGAAACAGGAGTACCTCCATATGTTTTCCTGTCTACTACTATCAGTTTCTTTTCACAGATTAACCTGAATACACTCGAGAACAGCTATGTGCACAATGCAACGGTTACTGTTTTTGATGGCGATTCGACAATAAAACTCAGAGAGTATATTGTAGATACTGCCGGTGGCAGCAAAATCTATTTCTGGTCAATAGACACTTCCAACCTCAGTAATATCATGGTAGGTAAAGTAGGAAAATCCTATAAGCTCTCTGTTGTCTACAACGGTACAACCTATACCTCTACAACCAAAATCCCTGCGGTAAAAGGCCTCGACAGTATCTGGTTTGCCACCCCTACCTTCAAAAACAAAAATACGCCAGACAGCGCCTGGGAAATGTTTGCCAATTATACCGACCCTGATACAATCGGGAATTATGTCCGGTATTTTACCAAGATAAACAGCCAGCCTTTTTATCCAAGTCAGTTGTTCAGCGATGAGATTGTTAATGGCAAACTGGTGCCTGACCTGGCGCTGCCAGCAGGCTACCTTCAAACAACGAATGCCAACGGCGATTCCTTAAATTATGTTTATCCCGGAGATACTGTTGTGATTAAGTGGTGCGAAATAGATAGAGGTGTATATGACTTCTGGAATACATGGCAGTTTGCCAATAATGCCATTGGCAACCCTTTTGCATCGCCTATCAATATACAGTCTAATATTTCTAATGGGGCACTTGGTGTCTGGGCAGGATATGGAAGTGCACTTTATACTGTTATTGTTCCCTGAAACCTGCCTGAAAGGTTGCAAAATGCTTACTGTTTCCTATCTTCATCTTTTAGCGTAAATTTGGAGGTTATTTCCCAATCGGGAGTCTGCACATAAAATAAATAATAACTGATGAGTGATACAGAAAAAGTACATTGCCTGATTATAGGCTCCGGACCAGCAGGATATACCGCTGCCATCTATGCAGCACGCGCCAATATGCACCCCGTATTGTACCAGGGCCTGCAGCCCGGCGGGCAATTGACCATTACAACCGAAGTAGAGAATTATCCCGGCTATCCGAATGGCATAATGGGCCCGCAGATGATGGTGGAATTCGAGCAGCAGGCACAGCGCATGGGCGCTGATATCCGTTGGGGACTGGCCACTAAGGTTGACTTCGGCCAGAGACCTTTTAAAGTGGAGATAGACGAAGAAAAATGGATTGAAGCTGATTCTGTTATCATTGCAACTGGTGCATCGGCCAAATGGCTGGGCCTGGAATCGGAAAACCGCCTGAATGGCCATGGCGTTTCGGCCTGTGCGGTATGCGACGGTTTCTTTTTCAAAAATCAGGAAGTAGCTATTGTTGGCGCTGGCGATACCGCCTGCGAGGAGGCTATGTACCTGGCCAAATTATGTTCCAATGTGCATATGTTTATCCGCCGGGGTGAGATGCGTGCCAGCAAAGTAATGCAGGAGCGGGTGATTAAAACCCCAAACATAAAAGTATACTGGAACACCGATACGCTGGAAATTATGGGCGACCGCAGCGTAGACAGTGTAAAAATCTTCAACAATAAAACCAACGAAGAAAGCATAATACCCATCAAGGCATTCTTTGTAGCAATAGGCCATCACCCCAACTCTGACCTGTTTAAAGGCTGGCTGGATATGGATGACCAGGGCTACCTGATTACGCAGCCCGGAACCAGCAAAACCAATATCCCTGGCGTATTTGCATGCGGCGATGTGCAGGACAAAAACTACCGCCAGGCAGTAACCGCGGCAGGCAGTGGCTGTATGGCGGCATTGGATGCGGAACGATATCTGGGGACTTTGGAGTAACCAGATTTAATGTATTTAATGTAGCTGAAACATACTACAATCAGTATCAGTAAACCCAGCTATTGTCGGATATGGCAATAGCTGGGTTTATGATATTTCAATTTTTACACTGGCGGTTTCTATCTTATCAATAGTTTTGTAATTCCGGGTTACCATAGCCTTACACCAGAAGCTCCTCATTATATAAATGGATATTACAGGTTGTTAAGCAAATGTGTGCCTCGGAATTGAAGCGATTTAAATGCTCCAAATGGTAATAAAGCAGTTGTTGATATTGTGAATTCATAAAAACTTCAGTCCACTTTTTTACTGGTTTAAATCCGGATTTACCTGATCCGGGACCAAATTGATAATTGCACATCTTAATTTCATTCTGCCTAACTATCTTTATGCTGATGGCTAAGTATATATGCAGCATATTATTGGTACTCATTGGTTTTTCTCTGTTTGCCCAGAAGGAAACCGCTTATATCCAGGTACTGGGTATAGCACAGGATGGCGGGTATCCGCACATGGGCTGTGAAAAAAACTGCTGCGCACCTGCCTGGGCCGATGCATCCAAAGGAAGGTATGTGGTTTCGCTTGCACTTGTTGACCCGGTTAGTAAAAAATGGTGGCTCTTTGAGGCTACACCAGATATTAAATACCAGCTCCATTATTTCCACACCCTTACTAATGGCGCTTATAATTATTTGCCCGAAGGCATATTTATAACCCATGCCCATATAGGCCACTATGCAGGACTGATGCAACTGGGCAGGGAGGTAATGAATACCAAAGAAATGCCCGTTTATGTGCTGCCCAGGATGAAGGAATATCTCGAAAACAATGGCCCATGGAGCCAGCTGGTAAGGCTTAAGAACATTGCTATCCAGCCTTTGCAGGCCGATAAGCCCGTTCAGCTACCTGTCAATATAACCATCAACCCATTTACTGTGCCCCACCGCGATGAATACTCTGAAACTGCGGGGTTTACCATCGCAACGCCAACCACCAGATACCTGTTTATACCCGATGTGAATAAATGGGATAAATGGAACCGAAGTATATTAGCCGAAGTGCAGAAAGTAGATATCGCGTTTCTGGACGCTACCTTTTATAATGAAGGCGAATTGCCAACCCGCAACATTAAAGAAATCCTGCATCCTACGGTTACAGAATCTATGGCTACTTTTGAACAATCGGATAAAAAAACTAAAGCAAAGATTCACTTCATCCATTTGAACCATACCAACCGTATGCTGTGGGATAAGGAAATGCAAAAGGAAATTTTAGGCAAGGGGTTTCATATTACTGAACAGGGTCAGATTTTCTGATTTTATCTTATTCCAAGTCTTTACCTTCAAGAAGCTTTCTTGATTATCCATTATTACCTGCATAATCCAAAATCCATTACTTTAGCCTGATGGAAGTTACCAGCGAAACACAGGTCATTACCTCTTCTCCGGCTATACACAGGGCATGGTCGATGTATGACTGGGCCAACAGTGCCTATAACCTGGTTATAACTTCTACCATTTTCCCTGCTTACTACAGCGCTATCACAATGGTGACTAAGGACGGGGCTATCATCAACGACAATGTTTCATTTTTCGGCATCACGATAAAAAACACGACCCTATTTGATTACTCCATTGCAAGCGCCTACCTGATTATTGCCTTGATATCGCCCATATTATCATCCATAGCCGATTATAAGGGCAATAAGAAAAGGTTTATGCAGTTGTTCTGTTATGTGGGTTCGCTGGCTTGCTGCGGATTGTTTTTCTTTAATATCCATACGTTGGAACTGGGTATTATATGCTCGGCACTGGCGGCGCTGGGCTATTGCGGCAGCCTGGTGTTTTATAATGCCTACCTGCCCGAAATAGCCTATGAGGCCGAGCGGGACAGGGTAAGCGCCCAAGGCTTTTCGTATGGTTATATAGGTAGTGTTTTGCTGCAGATCATTTGTTTTGTTTTTGTATTAAAACCCGAGCTGTTCGGCATTACGGATAGCTCTTTGCCTCCCAGGTTGTCTTTTTTACTGGTTGGTATCTGGTGGGCGGGGTTTGCGCAGATCACTTTCTTCAAACTGCCCAAAGGGATAGCGCTGGCCAAAACAAGAGAGCATAGTGTGCTTGTAAATGGTTTTCATGAATTAAAGAAAGTAATGAAACACATCAGGCAATTACCCGTACTCAAAACCTACCTGGGCGCTTTTTTCTTTTACAGTATGGGTGTGCAGACAGTTATGCTGGCTGCTACCCTCTTTGGCAGTAAGGAGCTGCACCTTGCTACCACCCAGCTGATAGCCGTGATACTGGTGATTCAGCTGGTTGCTATAGCCGGGGCTTATATTATGGCCAAGCTGTCGGATAAATTTGGTAATCTGCATGTGCTGTTGTTTGTGGTTATTATGTGGATAGGGTTATGTATTGCTGCGTATTTTACTTATACCGCTGTTCAGTTTTATATCATTGCTGCCATTGTGGGCCTGGTGATGGGTGGTATACAATCACTGAGCCGGTCTACCTACTCAAAGCTTATGCCACCTACCCATGATACAGCTTCCTTCTTCTCGTTTTATGATGTTACCGAAAAACTGGCAATTGTTATCGGTATGATCTCGTTTGGGTTTATTGATAACCTGATGGATATGCGCACTGCTATTCTTGCACTGATTACTTTCTTTATAATTGGGGCGGTTATATTATTTGTGGCTATTAGGAAACAAAAGGCTGTGGTGATGGAGGAGTTATAAACTACAGAACGAATCCCATTATTTGGTTGTTAGTGATGCGCACCATCAACGGCGGAAGATGCCATTTGTTTGGTTATCCCATTGTCTCAAAAAAACGCGATGGGATATTGGTATTCGCTGAAACCCTTGCTGGTAGCTTATATAAATCAATTTCCGATTATCTCATCTTATCGCATTTTGACCCACTTTGGTAGAACACGATTCTTAGGATTTTTATGATTTACATGATCTATTTTAAATTGAACGTGTTTTACTTCAACTTTGAAAAAAGCAGCCTTTCGAAGATGCTTTTTGTTTGGTTATCCCATTGTCTCAAAAAAAGCAATGGGATATTGGTATTCGTTGAAACCCTTGCTGGTGGCTTATATAAATCATTTTCCGACTATCTCATCTTATCGCATTTTGACCCACTTTGGTAGAACACGATTCTTAGGATTTCTCTGATTTACATGATCTATTTTAAAATGTACGTATTTTACTTCAACTTTGAAAAAAGCAGCCTTTCAAATAGGTTTTTTGTTTGGTTATCCCATTGTCTCAAAAAAAGCAATGGGATAATGGTATTCGTTGAAACCCTTGCTGGTAGATGATATAAATTAATTTCCGATTATCTCATCTTATCGCATTTTGACCCACTTTGGCAGTTATAAACTGCCTAGATTGCTTAGACACGTGTCCGCAACTCACATGGCCTCGCTACAGA
>CAIVEH010000146.1 GCA_903904855.1 uncultured Bacteroidota bacterium
AGTAAAGGAAAAAGCAACAACAGTTGCCAAAGAAAAAGGTGAAAAAGTAGCTACTAAAGCTAAAGAAAAAGGCGAAAAAGTTGCAACAAAAGCTAAAGAAAAAGGTGAAAAAGTAGCTACCAAAGCTAAAGAAAAAGGCGAAAAAGCTAAATCTTCAAAGGCTGCCAAGAAAACACAGGAGGCAGTAGAAAAGAAATAATCTCATTTCATAAAATAGTCTCAGAGGGCTGCTTTCTACGGGAAGCAGCTTTTTTTGTTTTGGGCAGTTATCAGATCCGAACCATATTTATTTTAACCCTTTCCCCACAAACACCCTGTTTATACCAAGATCAAGTACTGTATGTTCCTGGAAAACCGATGAAAAAACTTCCTGTACCCTCATCCATTCCTCAGGGTCATCTATCATATAGTTGAAGGCTGCGTATCCTCCGGGGGTCAGGCTTTCCCGGCATAGGGTAAAAAATACTGTTGTTGTTACAAACTCAGGTACCACCCTGCTGTTGAAAATATCAATAAATACCAGGTCAAATTTTTCTTTGTTCCTGTTCATAAACACTTTTGCATCTGCACATACCGGCGTCAGGTCATTTATATTGTTGCCTTCAAGCAGTTCTATAGCCCACTGCAACACCACTTTATCATATTCTACAAGTGTAAAATGAGGATGGTAGCCTCGCCTGTTCATGATTTGAGGCAGGCTTCCCAGGCCAGTACCCAGTGCCAATACGGTTTTAATGGCGTGCATCTGCCCTTTCAGGTGATTAATAGTGGCAGTTACTGGTCGGTAATTATTCCCGTCTGAGTAAAGTGCATCTGCCGTGGCCAGTTGCACCCGGCCCTGGTAAAGCAGTAGTTCCAGCAACGGATTGACCGCCCCTGCCGATCGCCTCAGGGTAACCGGGTAAAAATAACTGATCAGCCGCTTATGAAATGGGATTCGGATAGAAAATCAGGATTAATTATCAGGCAAAGATGGGTAAAATCAGGATAACGAGGCCTGAGGAATTCAAAATATGCCGTAACAACAGGTAGATTTAGAAAAAAGAATTAACAATTTTTTTCTCCTGCAACCCCGGTTATTTGATTTATCGTGGCACATGAAGTAAATAATTAACCCGCGGTTAATGATTATCCCTCATTCTCCGCTTCCGAAAAAACGGAACTTTACTTTCATTACCACTTATCAGGCGGCCTATATTTTTATGATGCGTCAGCACAACAAGGAAAGCCGTAGCAATTGCGAACAATCTGTAGCTGAGTTCCTGGGCATCGGCATTGAAAATAAATAATATCATTACCGGAAAAGCAATGCTTGCAGTTATCGAACTAAGTGAAACATAACGTGTAAGAAACAGCATCAGGAAAAATACCAGCACCAGGCTAGCTGCCACTATCGGATGGATTGACAGAATCATACCAAAAAGAGTGGCAATACCCTTTCCTCCCCTGAAATCAGCCCAGATCGGGAATATATGCCCCACAACCGAAGCAAGACCAAGGAATATCTGAAGGTTCACAAATGGCTCACTGAGCACAGGGAAAGGAGAAAGCATGGATAACTTAACTGCCAGGAATCCTTTCATCATATCGCCAAACATCACTCCCGCTCCGGCCTTTGATCCCAGTATCCTGAAAGCATTAGTCGCACCGGCATTACCACTGCCATGCTCCCGGATATCTATCCCGAATGCCCACTTACTCACCCACACAGCTGTTGGAATCGATCCGATCAGATATGCTAAAACAAGAAGAATAGCTACGTTCATTACAGATTTACAATTATTGAGGGAAACAAATTTAATCGTTGTCGTTCAAAAATCCTAATCGTTAGTTAAAGAAAAATGTAACTTGTTATATGATTTTTTAACATTTTCGCGCTTCCGATTTAGCTAAGATAAGCTATTCCTTCCACTCTTGCAAACCTCAGTCCAAAATATCAAAGATTTTCTACACGGTTTCCGGTACTTATTCACTTATGAACTAACTTTATCCGCCCATGAAGGAATTCTACTTCAACCTTGTGCTGTCCATGCGGTCCATCCGCACCAACCGCTTGCGGTCGTCGTTGACTATTATCATTATTGCCCTGGGCATAATGACTCTGGTGGGCATCCTCACCACCATTGAGGTTATGAAGGCCGGAGTCAATTCCAACTTCAGCAGCATGGGCGTCAATTCCTTCCAGATCACCAGCGATATCATCAAAAAGAAAAAACGCCACACCGGTATTAATTTCAGCGTTAATGAGGGCAAAAACATCACTTATGATGAGGCCCGCACTTTTAAGGAGCGCTTTCATTTTCCCGCCAGCGTAGGTATTTCGGTTAGCGGCACCAGTATTGCTACAGTTCATTACCTGTCCGAAAAAACCAACCCTAACGTCCGTGTAATAGGTATCGATGAAACCTACATGACAGTTACCGACACCAAGCTCGACTATGGCCGTAATTTCTCCACTCTTGAGATCGAGAGCGGCGGATATGTTTGTATACTAGGTAGCGGTATAGCCAAAAAACTGTTCAAAAGCAATATCAGCCTTGCCGTAAATCAGATAGTATCAGTCGGCGATGTGAAATACAGGGTAGTTGGTATTATGGAATCAAAGGGTGGCAGTATGATCATGGACAACGATAATACCGTGCTTATACCACTCAATACAGCCCGTGTTTACTACGGTGTCGGCAACAGCTACCTGCTGAGTGTAATAGTCCCGGATGTAAAACTCAAGGACATCGCTTCCCAGGAAGCTGAAGGACTTTTCCGCACTGTACGTAAGCTGCCCCTTGGTACTGTCAATAATTTTTCTGTTACCCAAAACAACGACCTCATCTCTGTTCTGCTCGATATTACCAAATACATCCGCTGGGCAGCAATAATTATTGGCATCATCACCCTGCTCGGTTCCGTTATTGGTCTCATGAATATTATGCTGGTATCTGTTGCCGAACGCACCCGTGAGATTGGTGTTAGCAAAGCCCTTGGAGCACGTTCCTCCACCATAAAGCGACAGTTCCTTACCGAGTCGGTCCTCATCAGTCTTATGGGAGGTGCCGCAGGTGTTATCCTCGGCATGTTACTTGGCAATATATTGGGCTACTTTATGCATATAGGCTTTGTAGTTCCATGGCTCTGGATCACCATTGGTGTAAGCCTCTGCGCCTTTGTTGGTGTTATATCCGGCATCTACCCCGCCATAAAAGCCTCAAAACTCGACCCAATAGTGGCATTAAGGTATGAGTAATATAGTAAGCTGAAATTTTTCAAAGACTTTTGTAACCAGCCGAAGGTCATATAATTAGCATCGTTGTCACGCTCACTTGTGCGGTTTGTTATTCACTGACCGCTTCATTATTAATTTATAAAAAAGTATCGCAATCAATAATAATGTTATGCAAAATAATATTATAGCAGCCTATTTGCTTACCTTCATATTATTAATCAACCTGAAATTTTAACTATACATGCGCAGTGCTATTGTGGTAACATTATTTTTTACCTCGGTTTTATCCTTCAGTGCCTTTGCACAAAACCCTTCTGATGAACAAACAGGTACAGGGGGGCAGTACCCGATAAAAAGGAACGATGCGTCTCATCCCTGCATTTCGCCACAGGAATACAAACGGATTGAAAAAGAAATTGCCGATAATACCAAAGCGCTCGGGCTTGACAAGTTTGTAAGAAAAACAACCGCAACAACATTCAGCTGGCCAATGCAGATGGCTGGCGGATTAACTGACTGCAGCTATTATTTTATATCTAATTATATCGACGAAGACACCACCAGTCCAGGCATACTCGATTACCATTGCGGCACCGTTACCTATGATGGCCACAGGGGAACCGATATTGCCACTGCCCCTTATGGGTTCTATAAAATGGATCATAATGAGGTAAATGATATAGCCGGTGCATCTGGTATTATAATAGCCAAATCAGATGGCTTTTTCGATAAGAATTGCGCAATGGGCAGTGATACGGCTAATTACATCATTATTCAGCACTCCGACGGATCATACGCCTTATACTGGCACATGAAAAAAGCATCACTCACTACCAAGATTGTTGGAGCATCTGTTGCTGCTGGCGAATTCCTGGGAGTTGCCGGCAGCTCTGGCAGCAGCACTGGTCCGCATCTGCATTTCGAAGTTTGGGCCAACTCTTCCAGCAGTTCTTTAAAAGATCCATGGGCCGGTTCATGCAATTATCATGGAGGCGTCACATGGTGGGCGTCACAGAAGCCTTATACCGAGCCTGCAGTAACCAGGGTGCAGGTAAATAATATTCCCGTTGTGCTTCCTGGCTGCGATACTACCGAATCGCCCAATGCAGATAGCTGCTTTACTGCCGCTACTGCCAGGTTCTATATGTTTCTTAGAAATGAAACAGCCGGAGATACAGTGTTTCTGAGTATTCTTAATCCTGGTGGTTCCACTTTTTCCAGCTGGATGCATACCAGCACTACCAGCTACCTGGCATCCTATTGGTGGTTCAACAGGACGCTGCCTACAACGCCGGGAGTCTATACCTTCAAATCAGTTTATCGGGGTGTTACCTGCTCAAAAAACTTTATGATCAATTGCGGTGCCCTTGGCGTACCTATAGTAATCGATGCCCCGCAAATTGATGTATGGCCAAATCCAGCTACAAATTCAATAAATGTTTCATTGGCTGGTATTGACAATGCTACTTATAACTTAACCGTCAGGAATACCATTGGACAGCAAGTAGCAAAAGATATTGTGCAGATAACAGATAACAAAGCAATCAAAGAGATATCTCTGGCGGCATTGCCGCTGGGTGTCTATTTCCTTTCTGTTGAATCGGGGAATACCCGCATAGTTAAGAAGATAATTAAGGAATAGGTTCGGATACAGCTGGTTTAGAGAAGTGAGGTGAATTTCGTAATCGGCAAAATTAATTAGCCCGGATTTTATTTATTTTTAACTTTGTGGTAATAAAGCTGTTATTGCTACTACAATACAGTTATTAATAGATAATAACTAACTGAATCAAAACAATATATATGGCTTTCTTCCGCAATTATCCGTTTTTCTTTCTTTTTCTCTGCCTGGCTTTATTGATTTTTACCATCACCTGGTTCTACTCCCGATACGACATTAAAGAAACGAATCGCTATAATAGCCTGTTAGACACATGTAGTATTGCTGCCTGGCAGTTCAAAGATTGTGTGGTAAAAGATACTACCGGATGCTCACAAAGGGTACTGAAAAGCATGATGATACTCAAACAGCGTAAAAACGATGCCCTCGATGATGCTACATGGTACTACGAAAACACCTATATCGCAGCCCATCTTTTGGGTATTCTTTCCATTTTCGGCAGTGTCATTGTCCTGCTGGTAATTACCCATGGATGGGAGAAGGCAGGAACCGATCTTAAATTAACTTTTGGAGGTGTTTTCATGGTATGCTCCACCTGTTATTTCTTACCCAGATTCATGAATAATGATGTGAATTACAAATCAAACATGAATACATACTATGCATTCAGCAAACAGCTCAATTACAGCACCAAAACCCTTTCTTTCCATTGTTGCTGCTTTACAGGTAATAATCCCGATTCGCTCATGATTGCTACTGCCGATAGTAATTTTGAAGTTATAAGCAATAACCTTGCAATCCATTACGATATGAACTTTGACGAAGCTACCAGGTACTTTGATGAATTTAAATCTAACCAGAAAGGCGCAAAACCTGTTCAGTAAATTTGTAATTGAATTGGATACTTCACATAAATAGAGAAAGCAGACTGTAAAGAATCTGCTTTCCGGTAGGAAAAAAGGTTTTACCCTTGGAAGATTTATGGATGGGAAATATTATGTAGTCTCATTATTATTTCACTCTTTATTTCTGATATCAAAAATACTACCACCCCCGGCCATAGCATATGATTGAAAACATAGAGGTATATGATTATCGTCAATCGCCTGCCTGGCTCAGTTTTTTGATGGATTTCCACTTTTCTACCTCCATTAATCATAAATATTCCTTCCCAGCGTTATAGCATCAGAATTCACCTTCAGACTTTATAAAACTGACTTTAGACTTTCTACTACAGACTTTAGACTTTTAATTACCTTCGCAATCCTTAGATGTGTGCATGAAGTTATCTGTAATTATTGTTAATTATAATGTCAAGTACTTTCTTGAAGTCTGCCTCAATTCTCTTTTTAGGGCTTTGGTCGGTATCCCTTCGGAAGTAATTGTCGTTGACAATAATTCCGCCGACGACAGTTGCAATTTTATCAGAGAACGTTACCCCAGTGTTATACTTATTGAAAATAAGGACAACAAGGGTTTTTCAAAAGCCAATAATCAGGGCGTAGCAATTGCCCGTGGCGAATACATTCTCTTCCTGAATCCCGATACTGTGATGCCTGAAGATTTTTTCACCAAAACCCTTGTTTACCTCGATGCCCACCCCGAAGCTGGAGCGCTTGGTCCCCGGCTCATTGACGGTAAAGGCAGGTTTGCACCCGATTCCAAAAAATCTTTTCCTTCGCTGTCGGTAGCCATTTTCAAAACTATCGGCATCAATAAACTTTTCCCCCGTTCGCCCTATTTCAATAAGTATTATTCAGTGCATATTGCCGAGCATGAAACAGCCCCTGTCGATGTGCTCTCCGGTTGCTGTATGCTGGTGCGCCGGTCGGCTATGGACAAAGCCGGCGGACCCTTCGATGAAGACTACTTCATGTATTGCGAAGATGTGGACCTCTCATACCGCATAGAGAAAGCAGGATATAAAAACATTTACTTCCCCGATGCCGACCTGATACATTACAAGGGGGAAAGCACCCGCAAAATGACCCTCTCCTATGTGCGCATTTTCAATGAAGCCCTGGTCACCTTTGTGAAGAAACACTATTCAGCCAAGCAGGCGCGCCTGTTTGTTTTATTCATCAACATTGGCATTATCCTCAGGGCTGTTCTGGGTACTATGAAACGCGCATTGAAGGTATTGCACATGCCCCTGTTCGATGCGCTGATTCTGTTGCTTACCCTGTGGGGTATCAAAAACTTCTGGGTTCAGGAGGTAAAGAATATCATGCCTATACCCCCCGCATCTGTTTACGCTACCTTCCCTGCCTATATTGGTCTGTGGCTGCTTTCCCTGTATCTCAATGGCGCTTACGATCAGCCTTACCGGGCGCTCAAGGTTACCAGGGGTATGCTGATAGGCACCGTGGCTATCCTGGCCTATTACGGTCTGTTGCCCCCCGAATACCGCTATTCCCGTGCTATTATCATCTTCACCGGCTTTGGTGGCACAGTGGTATTACTCGGGCTGCACGAGATACTTTACCGTATGGGCATACTCAAATTCATCCCCTACGACAAACTGCCCCGTAATGCAGTAATAGTGGCCGGTGAAACTGCTTACCGAGATACAGCCGCTATGCTCAGGCAGGTCAATTACGCTCCAGAGCTTTCAGGCCGTGTCAATCCTGGCAGAGATACAGGTAATGCCCTTGCCGGACTTCCCGAAATGAAACAACTGCTTTACACCACTGGTGTCAATGAAGTGATTTTCTGTATAAACGGGCTGACCTATAAAGACATGTTTCAGCAGATGCAGCTTTGTGGTGCGCAGTACGAATACAAAATTCACCTGCCGGGCAGCCAGAGTTTTGTGGGCAGCAATTCCAGCAGCACATCTGGCGATTTATACACCATCGACCGCAGCTATAACCTGTCCGACTTTGCACAGGTACGCAACAAGCGCATGCTCGATATGGCTACATCGCTTGTATTAATAGGCCTGCTGCCAATTTTGGTTTTCCTGGTCAAAAAACCGATGTTATTCATTGCCAATTGCTTTAAGGTACTTTTCGGTATACATACATGGGTGGGTTATGCTTCCGGTGTCCCGCTGCAAAAACTCCCCCAGCTTCGCAGTGGCATTATAGAGCCGTTCAATGTTCTTACAGGTTATGAACCATCTCCAGTTGTCAAAAATCAGATCAATATTACCTATGCCCACACCTATACTCCTGTTACAGACCTCAATCTGATACTTAAAAATTTCCGCTACCTTGGAGGTTATAAAGATCAATGATTCTGATGCCTTACCCGGCAGATCTCTTGCACTTAGAAGTCCCTGATATTCAAACCCTTTGTAGCTAATAATATTAACCTCATTTTTTCGACAAAAAATATGATACAAATCAGGTAAATGTTCGCTATAACGTTATTACTTTTGTATTAAATCAAATCGAAAATTTATGGAGAACCACAGCACAGCAGATACATTACCCAGAGTAAGTATCACTCACATGAATAATGCGCACAGCGATTGGGTGCGCGCTTTGCAATTTTACAGGGACGAAGTGAAGGTACTCAGCAGCCGGCTCACTGAAATCGCCACTAAGAATACTGGTAAGGAAGTAATGGTTGAAGTAGAGCATTTCGAAAACCAGTTCCGCATTCAATTAGAGAACATACATGATTTGTCGCACGAAATAAAGGCCAATATCGCGCTCATAGCCCACGAAGCAAAAGCCAACAGCGCTGGTTATATTGATGGCATTTTATTTACCCGCCACAATGAATTGGCAACCAAGTTTTTTACTGAGGAAAAGATTATTAACGAACTGAGGCACTCTTTCAATCAGTTTGCCGCTGAATGGATGTAATTGCCTGATTCGCTTCAGTTATTTGGAATATAGGGCTCAGATGCTCTCTGGGCCCTTTAAAGTCTTATAATATTTGCAGGCTTGTTTACAATCTTAATTCCTAAGGAAAAAGCCAACTGCCAACTGTAAACTGCCTGCTGATCATCAGTTCTGCAGCGCCCCTGCCGCTACCCATTTGGTTACCTGTGCCACCTGGCAATCCGATAACCGGTAGCCGCCCAATGGCATGGCATTATAACCCGGTGTATGTGAGATATCACCAATCAATCTTCCTGTTACTGCTGCATTCTTTATACTGGTATAATCCGCCAGGCTGCCACCGGTAGCGCTTGCATTGCTATGGCACCCCAGGCAATTAACCTGTATCATAGGCAATATGGCACCACTATAGGTAAAATTCGTACTGTCGCAATTGTTTGTGCAGTCGCCGCTGTCTACTGCGCCAGCCGCTATCCATGCCCTTAGCATATTTAGTTCTGCCATCGTAAGCCCGGGCCGGTTAATGGGCATGTGCTGCACATTTAGTGTATTCATCGCCACCGATTCCCATATTTTGCTGGCCGCCGGGTTACCCGGTACAATACCTTTACTGATAATATCCTTGTAGTTATCCAGAGTATAGCCGCTTGCTCCTCGTGGCGAACTGTGGCATTCACCATTGCCGCATTTGGAGATAAAGATGGGTAGTATATCCCGTTCGAAACAGACACCTGGGCTAAACGTGCGCTGAGCTACAGGCAGCACATAGGGAGCATGAACACATGCATTTATGGCTATTGTCCCTGCTCCGAAAAAGATGGCCATTCCCAATATTACGCTCCACTTCCTTTTTATTTCCATAACACTCTATTACGTGTAGCTACTTCAATTATTGTTCCAATATGGGCCAAAATACTGTTTTTGTCAATTTTTTAACTGAAAACGCGACATTCAGGCAGGTTTACCGTAATTATCAAAATATTTTCGCCACAACCCAAGCTTTATATCGTATTTAACGTCTGTATAACTGCCACGATCACTATTTTTTGCTCATAAATACTTTAATTTTGAATAACACGTTTAAAGTTGTTCAGTTGGTTGTACTCATTTACCTTATAAATTAGCACTTATGCCCCTCTTTTTCAAAAACAGTTTCCGCACGCTTGCAATAGCCATATTGTGCCTGGCAGCAAATCCTTCTTTTGCATCTCATCTAGTCGGTGATGAATTTACCTACAAATACCTAGGCGATGCCACAATTTCCGGTATAATAAAGCACCACTATCAGGTAACCCTCAATTTATATGAAGACTGCCTGACTGGTAACCCGCTTGCTATTGAGCAGGACGGTCCTGCTTATTTTGCAATCTACAATGCCTCCGGCATGTTGTTGGGTGCCGACAGTATTGAATATACATCATCTGTAAGTGTACCGGGTGTGGCGCTTGGCGCTTGCGGCTTAGGCACCGTGCCTGTATGCCTTATTCGCAAAACTTTTATTAAAGACTATTACCTCGAATCAGGTACATCTCCCTATACGGTAGTATACCAACGCTGCTGCAAAAACAGCTCGCTTAGCAATATTACAGCGCCATCAAGTGCAGGCTCTACCTATTTCTGCACCATACCACCCACTTCACTTGTAGCCAGCAACAATTGTGCGGTATTTAATACCTACCCACCTGTTCAGGTCGCGATCAATGAACCCTTCTCTTTCGATCATTCAGCCACCGATGCCGATGGCGACTCGCTGAGCTATGAGCTGTGCAATACCTATGATGGTTTTGCCGGTTCCTCTATCATCAAGCCCTACCCACCTGCCCCTCCGCCATTCGATCCTACAACTTACACATACCCGCTTACATTCAGCAACCCTATGCATTGCTCAGTACCGCTTTCAATAGATCCTGTTACAGGTATCCTATCCGGCACTCCCAATATCCTGGGCCGTTATCTCATTGCAGTATGCTGCAAAGAATGGCGTGCCGGTGTGCTTATAAATACTTCTCAGCGCGAGTTCGAGATGATGGTATCATCTTCGGCAATCACTTACCATCCCATTGGTGGGCCCGATACATCTGTATATGTAGGCGATACTGTTCAGTTCTACGCCTCCAACGGAGTTTCATTTTCCTGGACTCCCGGCACTTATCTCAGCAGTTACTCCATAGCCAATCCTGTAGGCTATTTCCCGGTAGCAGGCTCATTCACTTATGTGCTCACCGGTATCAGCGATTCCGGCTGCTCTGGAAACGATACTGTAACGGTAAGCGTCCTCGAGCATTCCGAATGCAGAATGCCAAACGCATTTACCCCCAATGGCAGTGGCCGCAATGACCTCTTCGCACCAATATCTGTTTTAGGAGCCCAACCCCTCGGCCTTAAAGTATACAACCGTATGGGCGCCATGGTCTATAACAGCAACGGATCAACTAATATTGGCTGGGACGGCAACCTCCATGGCAAGCGCCAGGATATGGGCACCTATGTCTACATCCTCACTTACCTCGACAATGAAGGCATAACACGCACCAAAAAAGGGAATGTAATACTGATTCGGTAAAACTAAATTATAAATATTTTTTGCCCCATCAGCTTGCATTTATTTAGATTCCGCGGTCATAGCGCGCTTTAGTATTCGCTTTTTATTGAGCCTGCATTCAATAAAGATAACCCGTGAAGTCGCAAGGGATCTCATTCACACATTAGATAGCCACCTATGGGGAATGAAGTTGCTTTGAAGTATTTTAAAACAAACCGAGTCCGCAGGTGCAGGAAATAGACCAAATGATGGAGTGGGTTTGTTGTAGTTGGGATTGGTTGTGAAGTATGAAAGACTCCAATATGTAAAACTGGTGATGAAACCTACTGTATTCAGATTTAAATGCTTGCTCCATACCAGCGGATGTGGATATGGAAATACCAAAATTAATTTACTGGGATATTGAACTCGGGTGAAAAATAAAAGTACCTTACCCACCAATTCCTTAATTTTGAACATAATTATGATTCATATTATGAATTTGCTTTCATTGCGCTTTGTCCGGACTGGTTTCCTTATTCTTATATGTTGTTTGGTTATGGCAACCCGAACTGAAGGGCAATGGGTTTGGGCCAGGAATGCAATCACTGCAGGGAGTAATTTGTACGGAGGCATATCAGCTGTTAGTGCCAATGGTGCTATTTATATGACCGGGCAGCTCAATGGCCTCAGTGTTACTTATGGCACGCATACTATTACTGATTCTACCCTGCAATTCAACGTATTCCTGGTAAAATACGACTCCGCCGGAAATGTAGTTTGGGCTAAAGGAACTGAGTGCGCATTCGGGTCGAAACCCATTTCAATTACCACCGACTTGGTGGGCAATGTCATTATAGCAGGTTATTTTAAAGGCCCGTATATCAGGTTCGATTCATTTCTGTTGTATAACTCAGATGCTTCAGGTTCATCCGCAAATATGTTCGTCGCAAAATTCAATAGTGCTGGCAATCTGTTGTGGTCTTCTGCTGCCGCTGATGAAGCCGGTTACGATGAAACTGCTACCAGCGTATGTACAGATACATGGGGAAATGTTTTTGTCTCCGGAAACTACAATAGCCCGTTCATGGCATTCGGCACAGATACCATAAACAATCCATGGTACAATTATGGTTCCAATGCTGTATTCGTTGCTAAGTACGATAGCCTGGGGCATTTTTTGTGGGTGCAGAATTATTTCGGAAAAAGGAACGGTGGAGGCAGTGTTGGCGGCAGCGCAACAGATGCCGCAGGCAGTTTCTATCTCACAGGCACTTTTAATGACTCCTCTTTTACCTTCGGTACTACTGTGCTTACCAACCCCAATATATACCTTAACGCTGTATTTCTCACAAAGATCGATAGCGCAGGCAATGTAAAGTGGGTAAAAGGAGCCAATTCGGTCGATGGCGTTACCGGCAATTCTGTAGCTACAGATCATTTTGGACATGTTTATTTAGGTGGAACTTTTAATTCATCCTTTTATGTCGATTTTGGACTTGGTCATCTCACTACCGGGAGTATGTATCTGGTAAAGTACGACACTTCTGGTACCCCCATTTGGAACAAAGGAGCCGGCACCCGCGGCGCCACTTCTGTTGCCACAGATGGTTCTGGCAATATTTTTGTCTCTGGCACTTTTAGTCCGGGGAGTGTTACACTTGGCACATATACCATTACCGATACCAGCACTAATTTTTATGCCGATATGTTTATTGTTAAATACGACAGCACAGGCAATGTGCTATGGGCAGATGGCGTTGGTGGTTATTACGATATGAACCCCGCAAGCGTGAATACCTATGGGCATGATGTTTATGTATCAGGGTGGTCCGGATGTCCGTATCTCAATTTCGGCACAGTTAGCCTCGTAAATACTTCTGATCATTATGATACCTACCTGGCAAAACTGAGAATTGAAACTACACTTGGAACCGGGCAGGTAAGCAATACGGCTCGCAAACCAACTATATCCCCGAACCCTAACACCGGTGAAATGACCGTGAGGCTATGTCGCGAAAGCTACAATACAATCACTATCTGCGACCTCTTGGGTAAAATGATTTATTCTACCACTATAAGCAATGGGGAGCGTAGTCTGCAAATAGATCTGAGGGAATATGCAAACGGTGTTTATTTCCTTAGTGCGGCTTCTGAAAAAGGGCTTGATACTGTGCCGTTTGTTATTTGCAGGTAATCTGATGGTCCAGGAGAAATGCTACTTGCTTTTATGCAATGTATAAAATTAATGCCGTCTGTAAATCAAAGATACCAACCAGATCATTCTGTAATGGTCGCATTAAAAGGGCTTCGCAGATTTTCATAATCCAGCAAATCTACTTTTATACTCCCTACCAGTATCGGGCTTTCCACCCTTAGTGGCAGGTGGTTGTCATCATCGGTTACCCAAATAGTCATTTTATCGCCGCCCTTGAAAATGGTGCCTTCAATAAGCAGTGGAACTATTTTGATGGCATTGTAGCTGCCCATTCTTGTATCTATTTTTTCCTTACCTACATACTTTATATACAGGTTATAAACTTTGTTGTCCAGAAACAGAGAGAAAAATATTTTATCGCCGGGGCTGTGTTTGTTATAATCAATATTACGTGCGAAATATATAGCCGAAAGAACATCCTGCGTGCATTGCGGAATAGGATAGACGACATTATCAGAAGTTGCTTCATGCGTAGTCTGATTCATGTTTATATCCTGGTTTATTTTAATTCCCCCTTCACTCACATGGCGCACAAACCGCAAAGGCAGCATGGTTTCTTTATCAATATAGGTCTCATACTTATCTTTAACTTTATAAACCCATTCATACGATTTGGCTGTTCTGCCCGCGCCGGTTATATGAAATACCTTTCTGCCGTTCATTTGTTCAAGGTTGGTATTAAAATGAACATTGCCGGCATTTATCCATACAAACCCCATATTATAATAAACCCTGAAAGTTAATTTTTCTCCATCTTTAAAACTTGTATTTTTTGCAGCGCAGAAATCATTCTGTGCCCCAGCTATCATTGGAAAAACCATCATCCAGAAACCAATAACCCCAATTCTTAAAGCAATCATTTATCCGGTTTAAAACATCGTTATCAATAACTATAAACGTAACCATCGCATTCTAAGTATCAGTATACTGCCAATAACTGATGGAATAATCAGGTTCAGCAACCATATACCCGCAGTGGCAGCCAGGATACCCGTAATATTTAATGAAAAATGCTTGAAAATAAAGATACTCACAGATCCACGTATTCCCAATTCTGTCAGTGCAATTCCGGGTATTACTGCCATAATCCAGAAAAACAAAGCCGCCATGCAAAAACCATCAAATAATGGTACAGGTACATTCATCCACCTTAATAAGGACAAATACTGTGCCGAAAATATTATAAACCGCAGCAAAGATACCCCAAGTATCAAAATTTGTCTTTTTGTTGTAACTCGTTTTAACAGTTGGCCATAAGTTGCAAACCGCTTCAGCCACTTTAGTTTAGCCAGTAACGGAAGCCATAATTCAAATTTCCAGTATACTACAATAAGGAAAATAGTAGCCATCAGGCAGGCGCCTAACCCGGCTTTGCCATTCAGGGATGGGAATGCAATGTTATAATAGATCAGCCCGAACAGCCCGAACAGATACACTGCCGATAATTGCGACATTATACCCAATATGGATACATTGATGTATCTGAATGTATTGCTCCTGCCCAGGTAAAGGATGCGACCCGGATATTCGCCAATACGGTTGGGTGTTATGATGGAAAAGGAAATGCCGGCCAGATAGCTCGCCAGAACTCTTGAATAACAAATCTTCTCTACTGAATTTGTTAATACATACCACTTATAGCTCTCAAGCGAAGTATTTACAAACATCAGCAATATACTCAGCCCAAACCAGCCAAGCGGTCCGGTGTGCTTCCATACACCGCTGCTGATAAGATCTGTTTGCCTGGTAATTTGTAAATAAATATTCCAGAGCAAAAACAATGAAATTATTGCGCCTGCAGAATAGTTAAGCCATATTTTGGTATTTTTGGTCATTAAATGAATCCGATTTTTGAAAGATAGCCAGATCATCCTCGGGATAGACCCCGGAACCTTAGTTATGGGTTACGGCCTTATCTCAATTAACAAAAGTAAGGTATCACTGATAGAAATGGGGGTATTGCAGCTGTCAAAGCATAAAGATCATGCCGAGCGGTTGCATCTTATCTTCAAAAAAATGGAAAGCCTCATAAAAACACATCAGCCAACTGCCGTTGCCATAGAGGCGCCATTTTTTGGTAAAAATGTGCAGAGTATGCTAAAATTGGGCAGAGCCCAGGGTGTGGCTATAGCAGCTGCCATGATGACAGGTCTTCATGCCGAAGAATACTCCCCCCGCAAGGTTAAACAATCGATAACCGGCCGGGGAAATGCCACCAAGGAGCAGGTACTGAAGATGCTGGTGCATACCCTCAATATTGTAGAAGACATCAGGTTTATGGATGCCACCGATGCTGTCGCTGTTGCCCTCTGTCACCATTACCAGCAGAAAACAAATGAAATCAAAAAAGATAATAAGCCTGCAGTAAAATCTAAGAAAAATACCAGCGACTGGGCATCATTTATTGCTGCAAATCCGGGGAGAGTTAAATAACTATCATCTTTCAATATAATTAATATATTTTAAGTTTAAACTTTGATGATAGAAATAGTATCTTAGCAGCGGGAACGATAAAATTTGTCTAAACTTTTTATGTCACAACCAAAGATCAGAGTATTATTAGTAGAAGATGACCCGGTATTAGGGTATGTTGTAAAAGATTTCCTGCAAAAGCAGGATTTTGATGTTACTCACTGCACAGATGGGGATGCAGCATGGCATCAGTTCATGAAAAATATTTTCGACGTCTGCTTGCTGGATATTTTGCTGCCCGGCAAAAAAGACGGTATTGAACTGGCTAACAACATCCGCAAAAAAAATGAGAACATACCTATTATTATGTTGTCATCCAAAACCATGGATATTGACAAAATAGCCGGTTTTGAAACAGGTGCGGATGACTATATTACCAAACCGTACAATCTCCAGGAACTGCTGATGAGAATTCAGGTATTCCTCAAGAGAACCCGTAAGAAAGAAGATACTGGTCCTGTCATCTTCAAGATCGGTGATCTTAATTTTGACTATGGCAATCTTACCTTATCCAATGATAAGGTAGAGCACCAGCTTACTCAGCGCGAAGCTGATCTGGTAAGGTACCTGTGCCTTAATGCCAACCGCGTTCTTAAGCGCGATGAAATACTCATGAACGTATGGGGTAAAGACGATTACTTCCTTGGTAGGAGTATGGATGTGTTTATTACCAAGATCAGAAAATATCTTAAATCACAAAACGCTGCAAAGTTGCAGACCATTCACGGTATCGGGTTTAAATTTAATTATAACCCGGAGGAACAATAATAAGCCTTCATTGTTTTATCAGCCACACCGGAGTTTATTCAGTGTGGCTGTTTTTATTATTTGAACAATTTCTCAATTGCCAGTATCAGTTCGGTATAATGTACAGGAGATGGCGGGTTCTGCAATGCGATATTTCCGTCTTCGTCTATCAGGAAATAGGCTGGTAATGATTGTACTCCATAATCCAGTATTTCCCTGGCATTCCATACCCCTGCCACATTGTTAAAGAGCCCGTCGAATTTGAATTTATTAATGATTTTTTGGTCGCCCGCCGTATCTGTGTTGATGGATACATAAACAAATTCCAGGGGCTTGTCCTTCATCAGGTCTGTTGTCTTATGGGTATTCGTCATTTCTCCTATGCATTGTTTGCACCAGCCCGCCCAGAATGTCAGGTAAACCACCTTGCCCTTCAGATCAGAGAGATGCATGAGTTTGCCATCATGGGTTACTATTTCAAAATCGGGAGCAGGTTTGCCCGGTGCCAGCCGTTCCATAATAGCTACCTGTTTACCAAGTACCGGGAGGTATTCGCTTTGTGGCCATCGTTTTTTGAACGATGTAAACTGACTTTCTGTTCTTGCCAGTTCCTGATTTCGTGCACGGCCATAGATATTCTGTGCAAGAAAATACTCCAGGCTCTTGTTGGGCAGAAGGTTATTTGCTAGCTTACTGACACTGTCCTGCACTGCATCTGATTTATCACGGTCTTTACTCAGGTAGCCATAACCGGAGGCTTTCAGTTGAATATCAAAAACACCGGTCAGGTAAAGCAGATAAGACGGAACCTGCAAAAGGGAATCATTGAATGATAAAGGCATTTGTTTCAAAACATCAAAATTCCCCTTTGGTATGGTGTCGGTATATTTTCGTACCCTGATTATCTCATGCACCTGCGGGTATTGCTGTATGAAAAAGTAATTATAGTATTTATAGTATGCAGTCCAGTATTTTATAAACGACACAGGTAATCCTGTTTTGTTTTTAGACAGGAAATCAAGTTCTGCTTTTTTCTCCTGTTCAATGTTTTTAATAAACTCAGCCGGTTCTTTATTGATAGCCGTTTTTACCCTTACCGAATACTGGTTCATTCTGCCTAGGGCAAGCGAATGCTTTGCAATAAAATTTTCAATGGCGCTGCCCCTGCCTGAAAATTGTATTGTGCTGTCGAAACGGGCTGCATCAACATATAATACCAGGCTGTCACCAGGTTGCAAAAGCATCTCTGCTAGTTTACGGTCATGCAACAGCTCGGTCTGAACATATCTGCCATGAGGCACAGGGAAGGTAATGGAGAAATTACCATTCTTATCCGCTATAGCGTAATATTCCTTTGGGTAGTAAGCAATAAGGTTGTCGTTATAGCTAATTAATATGCTGTCAGATATGGAATTAAGTATTCTTCCCGAAAGCTTAACAGAATCCTGGGCAGATGCGTTAATATACTGTAAAACAAGCAGGCATAGGATAAGGTTTTTCATGAGCTTGTATTGTATATGATATTGGCTGAATTACGCTTCTTGAATTTATGTTTCTTCTCAGGCATTCACCATTTCAGGCAACTTCCGTGGCTCAAACTGCTTCATAGCTTTTGCTATGGCAGCAATATGATCGGGAGTGGTCCCGCAGCAACCACCTACCAGGTTCACCCAGCCTTCTTTTGCCCATTCAGCTATTACAGATGCTGTATGCTCAGGGCTTTCATCATATTCTCCCATTGCGTTTGGCAGGCCGGCATTGGGGTAGGCGCTCACATAGCAGGCTGCTATTTCGGCAAGTTCCTCTACATGTGGTCGCATCTGCTCTGCACCCAGGGCGCAGTTAAGCCCGATACTGATAGGGTTGGCATGCATCACCGATATATAAAACGCTTCAAGGGTTTGCCCGCTCAGCGTGCGGCCCGATGCATCAGTTATGGTGCCAGATATCATTACCGGCAGCTTATCTTTTTTAGTCTCCCTGAAATATTTATTGATGGCGTAAATAGCAGCCTTGGCATTAAGTGTATCAAAAATTGTCTCCACCAGCAGTATATCAGCGCCGCCATCTACCAGTCCGCTTATCTGCTCGTAGTAGGCATCGGCCACTTCATCAAATGTTACAGCCCTGTAACCTGGATTATTTACATCTGGCGACAGCGACAACGTTTTGTTCATTGGCCCTATTGCACCAGCTACAAAATAATTGGCAGTTTCCAGTTGTGTGCTTGCAGCATATTCATTGATTGCTTCTTTTGCAAGCCTGGCAGCAGCTACATTCAGTTCATAAGCCATGGGCTGCATATCATAATCAGCCAGTGAAATCTTCTGAGAGTTGAATGTATTAGTCTCCAGTATATTAGCGCCAGCTTCCAGGTATTCTTTGTGTATCTCTTTGATGATATGTGGCTGGGTAAGGCACAGCATATCGTTATTGCCCTTTACATCCGTATGCCAGTCTTTAAACCGCTCCCCGCGGTAATCGGCTTCCTGCAGCTTATAACGCTGTATCATGGTGCCCATTGCGCCATCAATAATCAGGATACGTTCATTCAGCAATTTCCTCAGTTGTGCTTCCTTATTCATAGTGTAAAGGTAGGTAATACTTATAAAATGGAGCCTTATCTGAAAATGATATACCTATTGTCATTTCTAATTGATAGGTAGTTAAATGTCAAGTTGATTTAATTAATACAAAAATGCCTTAAAGCGCCTTAATAATTTCTTAACCCTACAACTCATAAATTAATTTCCATTGTTAAATGGAAATAAATTTACCTTTGCCATCCTTCCGGCTGCCCTTTTGAATTCGGGTTGTATACGGCTGGGTTCAAACCTGATTTTAAATCAATAAAAGATGAGTGGCAATGCTGGTACAGGATCTGAAGGAGAAAATTCTGGAGGGAGATCTAAGCGAATTGCTGCACCACAGCAAGGATGAGGACTATCCGGCTGAAGTATCTAAATTGTTGGGATCGCTTCCCGAAGAGTATGCAATAAATACCTTCCTGGCGCTGCCCGAAAATGTTCAGATCAAGATTTTCTCTTTCCTCGACCATGTGCTCCAGCAGGGAATTATTGAAGAGTTGCCCAGGCCCAAAATCTCGAATATCCTTAATAACCTTGCTTCCAACGACCGTATCGCATTTTTTGATACACTCGACGGCCTGGAGATTACCAAGTACCTGAACCTGTTGAGTGATAAAAACAGGCTTGCTACCTACGACCTGCTGGGCTACCCCGAGAACAGCGTGGCCCGGCTGATCAATACCAACTTCACCACCGTGCGCAAGGAGTGGACCATTGGCCAGGCTGTGGAGCACCTGCGTCGCTTTTATACCGATACACCTGCAGCCAATGTGATCTTTGTAGTAGATAATACGGGCAAACTGGTAGATGATATTCCAATCCGCCGGCTGGTATTGAATGAGTATAGCAAAACAATAGAAGATATCATGGATGGCTTCTATGTAAAGCTGGAGATCCATGATAGTATTGAAGACGCAATTCAGAAATTTAAGGAGTACGACCGCGTGGCCCTGCCCGTTACCAACAGCAACAATGTGGTGATGGGGGTGGTTACCATTGATGATGTAATAGACGAAGCGGAAGAGAAAGACACCAAGGAGATGCAGCAATTCGGGGGTCTCGAATCTCTCGACCTGCCATATGTGAAGACTGGTTTCTTTACAATGATACAGAAGAGGGCAGGCTGGCTCATTATCCTGTTTCTGAGCGAGATGCTGACTGCTACTGCCATGCAGCATTTCCAGAACGAGCTGGACAAGGTGCTTGTTCTTACAATGTTTGTGCCGCTCATCATGTCGAGCGGGGGCAACAGCGGATCACAGGCGGCAACGCTCATCATCCGTGCCATGGCGCTCAAGGAATTATCAGTTCGCGATTGGTGGTATGTTATGCGGCGGGAGATTTTCTCAGGGTTAACACTTGGCCTTATACTAGGCACTATCGGTTTTGTTCGTATAGCTTTGTGGCAAAAAATAGGAATATGGAATTACAACATTCACTCCATTACACAAAGCGGAGGACATATACCTGTTGGTGGAGCGCCCGGAAGCTGGATATTGGTAGGTCTTACAGTATCCTTCTCACTCATCGGCATAGTGATGTGGGGAACGCTCAGCGGCTCCATGATACCCATGGTGCTGAAGCGACTGAAGCTGGACCCTGCTACCTCTTCGGCGCCGTTTGTGGCTACGCTGGTAGATGTAACCGGCCTCATCATTTATTTTACGGTTGCGGCTATGGTGTTGCATATTTAACCCCCCGCCCCCCTAAAGGGGAGTGCTGTGTGTTAAGATTTCGGCGGATGGTAATCGAACAGCTTTTTGTGCTAATATCCAACTCTTTACATTGAATAATCCTGACTTTTATTCTGAGTAAACAAGAATATAGTGTCATTATAAGAATGTTTTTGTCGAAAAATGCCTCTATTGCATGGGGCAGACTCCATTGCCTTCGTACAAAATAGCTTTCATGGAGATTACGCGGCTGTGAGGAGGTAGTCTCAAGAGACTTAAATTACCCTCAAGCGGGGCTTTAAAATATTACAAGACCAGGCAGGACACCTGGATTAGTGGGCCATAATACTGAAGCACCAGACTCATGCCATCGATTTACAACATTTTTGAGCGGCTATCACCAGGGTGCAGGAGCCAAAAATCATTCTACTATTTTATGAAGACTAAACAACCAGGGGTTTATATCTGCCTGTGCAAAAAAAGCGCCATTTAGTCTTTTGCATTTTACCGTCCGACGGATAGTTTATGCATTTCACACCCTAAAACGTGCATTTCGGCTGGAAACTTAAAAAATTTCTAAAAAGCAATTAAAATTGCAAAGTAAAATGTAACATGGATTTTTTGACTTCAAATAGCTTCATCTGATTATTTAAGGAGTTGACTGAAAAATTATTATGTAAATTGCCAATAATAATTTGGCTAATCCATCGTTATTGATTAATTTTAAACTGCACAAAATGAATTCTTTTCATAACTAATATATTAACATGGCAATATAAACATTAGTATAAAATGGTTGCTATTTTTTTTAAAAAGCTAAAACCTACACTATATGCTGGATACTTATACTAAAAATGCAACAGGCGGAGATGCCAAATTTAATAATTTAGCAATTCTTCAAAATCCTTCTTTTGCTTATGCATTACATAAAGTTTCCAGAACCCGAATATTTTTATTTGAACAGGCGGGGGCAAAATTGAGTATTGATTTTGTTGCTCATCCTGCCGAAGCCTCAACCTTATATATTGTACCTCCACATCATTATTACCATCTGAGCAGTGCGGATATGGGTAATTTTGTTTGCATTGATATAGATCAACTACTGCTACAACCCTATCATAAGCAATGGCTCTATGCCCTTAAATACAGCACACATAAAACTTTGCCACCTATAGATAAAGCCTATGAAAATTTAGGATTCAGTGATTTAATGGAAATTGCCGCCAAAGGCATAATTAACGAGACCTATCTAGTAACTATACTAACGGAATGGATAAAAGGCCGGATACCAAGGGATAACCTGGAGAAAATGAAAACAACAGGATATCCTAAAATTGAGCTGGCTGATAAATTTCAAAATCAATGGTGTTGATCATGTTGATGGCGCTACCGATTAAATTGTAATATTGACAGGGCTATTTAAATTAATTAAATAGCCCTGTTTAAAACCTAATTGATTAATATGGAAATAGTCAAATATATGAAGTCGACAGTACTTTTTGTTCTTTTTTCAATAAATAATGTATGTGCTCAAACTAATTTTGAAAAATACTGGCAACTAACTGACAGTGCCAGTTATTTTCTTAAAGTAAAGAATTACAATGGCTCAATTGAAAAATTTGAGAAAGCATTTTCATTAAAAAAAGTGAAAGTAAATTCAGGAGACCGCTATAATGCAGCATGTATCTGGGCTATAAAAAACGAATCAGAAAAAGCCCTCAAGCAATTAAAAATAATTTCTTTTGAAGACAACTTTAATGATTATTCGCAGCTTGTAGGAGATTCTGATTTTGTGTCTTTACATAAATTGGCAGAATGGGATGCTATTGTCGAAAGGGTAAAGAGTAACAAAGTTGCAAAAGAACTTAAATATAGCAAGGAATTAATATCAAAGCTAGACACAGTCTTTAATGATGACCAAAAATATCGAACACTACAAATATCGGCAATTAACAAATATGGTGCTAAATCGAATGAAGCATTGGAGATTGGTGCAAAAATGACTGTTGCCGATTCAATAAATGTTAATAAGATAATTAGCTTTATAGATAATTATGGCTGGCTGGGTGAAGATGTTATCGGGAATAAAGGTGCCCTTACTCTTTTTTTAGTAATACAACATGCGAATCTAAAGGTTCAGAAAAAATACTTCCCTATAATTAAAAAAGCTGCCCTAGAAAAAAAAATAAAGCCTGATAGATTCGCATTACTCCAAGATAGAATTGCACAACGTGAGGGAAGGAAACAAAAATATGGTACTCAAGTTGCATTTCATGATAAGCAGCTAGTTATTGACCCAACAAAGAATCCTAAACGGTTAAATCATCGAAGGAAGAAGATCGGGTTAGACCCTATTGAGCATTACATGAAAACACTTCAACTAATGTACAGCAAATAATAAAATTATGATATTGATATTTAGCACAGCCTCGAATGATGAAACTACGAATAGGATCATGGATTGGTTGTATCATTTTGAAGCGAATTTTTTGCGAATAAATGGTGAGGATATTTTTGACCAGATGATACCAATTTCTAATCAAGAACTCATTGATAAAACAAATGTTGTATGGTTTAGAAGAAGCAAGAATTTAGTAAATCACATGTTGAAATTTACAAACTCAAATAGAGAATTTGTAGAAAAAATAAATACATTTAATATTTAACATTTAATATCTCATTTAAGGTCACAAATAAATGCATATACGAGTTATTATTATTGTTTATTTATGAATAGGCACTGGTTAACGAAGTACGAGGATCGAAGTATACCGAGATGTTATATATGATAGTTTTATTGTTGCTCTGCCTGGACAAATACGACCTTTTATAACTGTACTGAGCAATAGGCAAATGATTAACCTTTTTTAGATTTATCGAGTTAAATTATTTAGAG
>CAIVEH010000147.1 GCA_903904855.1 uncultured Bacteroidota bacterium
GTAGGTCATGGCTAGTGGATAAAAGGGGCTGTCTGTGTTAATGTGTTTTCCTGGTGAAAGGATTTATAATTGAGTTAGTACTGTTTTGTTTGAGTCAAATATTGTTTTGTTTGAGCCTATATTGGTGAATGGTAAGGCAGGTGAGGAGTATTTGGTATTCGGTGTGGGCAAAGGGCTGTTTGTCTCGGGTAAATTGAATCAAAATGGTGTTTTGTTGTTTGAAAAAATGTTTTCCTGGTGATAGGGCGTATGAGGTAATTGGAAACTTATACAAAGGTCTGACCTATTTTTTTCTCCCGCAACGGGAAATAATGCAAAATGAGGCGGGTATTTTCCCCGTATCCAAGGGGGTGTTTTCCCCGTATCAGGGGGGGTATTTTCCCCGTATTGATGGATTGGTTTATCCACTCCCTTACCGGCGTTTTCGCTGGGTATGATTATTGATTAAAAATATATTATTGCGTAATTCGCTGATTATATTTATCAGAATAACGAAAAGGGCATAAAATTGATTTAAATTCATATGTTCTTAGCGGGATATTTTGCGGATATTTATTTGGGTCAGGATTGTTAATAAGTAATTTGCAATTGAATATTCTGTAACTTTCGGCAGAAATTTATACTTTCTCTTAACTTCTTAAAATCTCAAACTTTATGGCAAATCCAATGGCATTAACACTCGCGCAGTATAATACGGGTGTTGCGAACTTTCAGGCACATTATTTTCTTGACCAATGCAGTACCGGTTTTACCGGGCAGGACATACAGATTAGCTGGAGTGATTTTGCAGGAGCTGTGAACAGCTTTATAAACAACAATAGCCTGGACCCGGCATCAGTGGCTTTGCGGTTTGTGTTTTGCTATGATGCCAGCAATATCAATCTCTACCTGAGGTTGCAAATTCTGACCATGACTGCTGATCCTGTTATACCCAACCAATATAACCTTAATGCTAACCCAAGTGTATGGTACGAGATAACCAATGGCAGTATAGCCAGCACAAATGATCATAGCCAGATGGATAGTACTTTCTTCAACAATTTCTTCTATTGCAGTGCAGCTGCCTGCAGTGAGGGCAGTCTTCAATCATTGGGCGCACACAGCAATAAGTATACCCAGAATGTAATTTTCCCGTGGTCTGCAGAAGTAGAGCAGATGTATGCAGATAATAATAACCCGACAGGTGGCAACATTGGCTTCACAACAAGTAGCTTCCAGGCAGCTGAAGGAGCTCCGACAATGTATCCTGAGACTTTAGTGATTTATCTCACAGATGCAGAAGGCGTAAAACTTATAGATAACAGCCAAGTAGCTGGATTCCAGAATAAAGCTGCTGATATGTCGGGATTATGCCCTCAGTATTGCCATATATACGTGATGCCGGTATAATTAATATTTTGGAAACCAATTGTGAATTATATACATGGGAATACTTTTTAGTGTTTTATTGACTAAGCTATTTACGATATGCTTTGGCATATACTATTTTGGAGAGTTAAATAAAGCATATAAATCAGTTTTGCTGCTCACTGTAATTGCTGCAATATGTGAAAGTTATGGCTATTACATTAGTCATATTTTACATAAAACAAATGCCTGGCTATTTAATTTTTATATGCTATTCGAAGTTTACTCCTTAGGAATAGCAGCTATCTGGCTGATTACCAATAGAAAATTAAAGTTGCTTTATTCTGTTTTACTTGTAATAGATACTATTTATTGGATAATAAATATAAAGTTAGCCACATTATATCTATTTGCAAGTTCAGCAATGATTTTTGGATGCATTATACTTTCATTTATGTATATTGTAATATTATTCAGAGAGGAGCTTTTCTTTTCTATTAATATATTTTCTCAACCAATATTCTGGCTTTCTATATCTACAATCTTATATTTTGCAGGTGTAATACCAATAATGGGTCTGCACAACTTTTTAACTGAGAAAATGCCAAATGTAGGAGCTAATTTAGAATACATCAATCTTGTATTGGACATAATCAGATATCCATTGGTTGGTATCAGTTTCGTTTTATTAGGCCGCAATAAACCTTTACTATTAAAATAAGTTATTGATGGGTAACAGTGAAGTATATGCCACAATTGTACTTTCTACATTGCTGTTTCTATTACTGATAGCTGGTGTAGTTATCTCTATCTTTATTGCAAACAGAAGAAATGCCAGCCAGGAAATGAAAATGGCGCAGATGCAGATAGACTATCAGAAAGAGCTGCGGATGGTGCAGGTAGAAGTGCAGGAGCAGGTGTTGGTAAATATTGGACGTGAGCTACATGATAACATTGGACACAAGCTTACTTTCATCAACCTGCAACTACAGCAATACCGGGTGTTGAATCCGGATTCGGGGGAGCTGTTGGAGACGATAGGGGCCAATGTGATAGAATCGGTAGAGGAACTGCGGCAGATGAGCAAACAACTAAGTACTGACCTTTTTGAAACACAGGATCTCATCACGGCCATTAAGCAGGAAGTATTGCGGTTGCGGCAACTGAACCGTTTTGAGGTAAAATGGGAATATGATACAGAACCAAGGTTGGATAAGGACCAGAAAGTAATTGTGTTCCGGATTTTCCAGGAAATGGTGAACAACATAATGAAACACGCTGGATGCAGCGAAGTCAGGATATCGCTGCAGGGATCTGGAAATTTCGGGATGGTAGTGGAGGATAACGGAAAGGGATTTGATTATACCGGGATCAAGATAAGCGGAACAGGTTCGGGATTAAAGAACATGGTAAAGAGGGCCGAAATGGCTAAATTGACTTGTAGCATCAGGAGTGTAATTGGAAAAGGGACTATATTTACATTAGAAACTATCTGAGTATTAAAAATGGCTGAAAAAATATCTATTGTATTGGTCGATGATCATGCTGTTGTAAGAAGTGGCATTAAGTCGCTCATAGAGGTAATCGGGAATTATAAGGTTACCGATCAGTTTGATAACGGACGGCAGTTTATTAATGCATTGCCCCTGCTTAAGGAGCCAGCCCTGGCAATTATAGATCTGAATATGCCGGAAATGAATGGCCTGGAAACAATGAAATGGCTGAAAAAAAACAAACCAGGCCTTAAGACACTTATACTTACACTGGAATCAGATGAGAAAGTGATTTTGGAGCTGTTCAGGTTGGGCATAAGGGGCTACCTGCCTAAAAGTTGCAGTGCTGAATTGCTGAAAAAGGCCATACAGGATGTGATTATTTCTGGATATTACCATAGCGAACTGCTGCAACAGGCGTTATTTTCAGAAATTGAAAGAGCAGAAACAGAAAGAAGCCTCCACGAGCAACTTACCGATAAAGAACTGACTTTCCTTCAGCTGGTGTGCGACAAGGAAGAATATACATATGAACGGATATCTGAACTGATGCAGGTAAGTGTGCGCACCGTGGATGGATACAGGGAGTCATTATTTAAGAAGTTTTCAATCAAGTCGAAAATAGGGCTGGTATTGTTTGCTATCAGGAACGGATTGGTGAAGGTTTAACATAATCTGAAATCGAAATGATTTCAATTTTGAAAATTGCTTTTACCGGTAAGCAATCATAATACAATCTGATTTTTCGGATCATAACGGCATAACCGGTTTCCAGTCCATGAGTAAGTGGATTCTGTCGGAATCGCCGTTATTGACCACATCGTGTTTTTTGCCATCATTATTAATCTCCCAGATATCGCCTTCTTTCATGTTTATTGTTTTCCCATCTACTGTAAATAAGCAATCAGGATTGGTAAAGATTGGAAGGTGAATTCTATGGCTGACCCTGAAAATAGGACCCAAATCTGTGTGGGCATATATTTTTGAACGGGCAGGTAGATTTATAAAAATAGCGCTGTGCAGCGTTCCTTTGCTATTATTTGCTTCTTCTATCAGGAGCTGAATTTCCTTTATTTCATTTCTGAAAAGTTCAAAATTATCCCAGTATTTCAGCTTGAATAAATTCTCTTCGTTAAATATCAGGGGAATGGTTTTTGTTTCGCGGTGATGTTTGTGCCGCTCCTGTCTGAAACAAAATTCTTCCCAGTTCAAAGCTGCATTAGTCATTTTTTGTTGTATCTCTTTTACATCTTTATGCGCATAATATTTAAAATTGAAACCATCCATCTGCATTGGAATTTGAAAAACAAAATTACTAAGAAAAAAGTTAGCTGATCTTTGTTTGAAAGCGTAAGAGATCATATTAATTAGAAAAATTAGGATCAATTCCCGGGAATTTATTATTACCTTTGGGTAATATTCTTTATGGATAAATTTTAATAGCTTAAAATAATACCGATTAATTGTATTCAATATGGATTATGATGTGACAATTGATGCAGATACACTGATTCAGAGGAATGAAAACAGGTATCTTGCTAATAAAATAGGTGAGGAAATGGTAATTATGGATATGGAAACAGGAGATTTCATCACAATGAATAATGTTGGTGCTGAAATCTGGGAATTGTCCGAAAAGCCAGTCAAAGTTGATAGTCTTATAGAGAAGATGCTCCAGGAATATGAACTAAGTACAGAACAGTGTAATGGTGACGTTATTCAGTTTTTGCAAAAAAGTATTCATCAGAAGCTATTTTCCATTCACAGAAGTATTGCAGCATAATGAGCCTATTTTTCATTGGAGTGAGGAAGATCAGGAGTTTTGTCAGAATTCCCCTGTCTGATAAGTTATTGTTTGGTGAGGCATTTCTATTGTCAGCTTATGTAAAATGCACACTGCTGTTTTTACCCTTTAGTAAGGTTAAGAGGTGGCTTGGACGACCTGCTACAGTTTCGGAGGAAAGTGGTTTTGAAGGTAATAAGGATTTGGCAGTAAAAGTCAGAAATGCAGTAAAACTTTGTGGTAAATACGCCCCCTGGCCTACAGAATGTTATACAAGGGCTTTGACAGCAAAAATTATGCTGAAGCGAAGAAATGTAGGCGGAACATTAAATTTCGGTTTTTACCGGAAACAAGATGGTGAAATGCTTGCCCATGCATGGCTACAGAGTAGCGGGATATTAATCACTGGTTTTTGCGATTTTAGTAAATACGAAACCCACTCCTCTTTTAAGTAAAATGCCATCTGATAAGGTATCTTTAAAATAACAAAAAAAATTATTCTGATGTTCAGGTATTGGGGCTTTGGGTTGAATATTTTATCTCAGTTAGAGTTTCCGGAATTATTACCGAAGGAATTTGAAACTGCAGACGTTACTATTGAACTTGGAACTATACCACTCAAACTGGATGGTGATGATATAGCAGAAAGGCCCTTTTCCAGTGTAGGGGAAAAGGAATATATATTGAATATTAAAAATGTATGTAAGTATTATGCCGGGTATGGCACTAAGATTATTGCTGAACCTGAATATGGTATTGATGAAAAGAGTATCCGACTGTTTTTATTAGGTACTATAATGGCTGCAATCCTTTATCAGCGTGGTAGTTTGCCGCTCCATGCTGCTGCGGTAATAAAAAATGATAAGCTGATCATATTTGCAGGTAAATCCGGCGCTGGAAAATCTACACTGACTGCCCTTTTAGCTTCAAAGGGCTACGATATTTTCACTGATGATATCTGTGTTATGCATTCTGGCCCGGCTGGTAAACAAGGTGTATATTGTACGGCATCGTACCCGATGATAAAATTATGGGATGATGCAATAAACCATCTTGAAAGCAGTGAATATTCCCGTGATTATAAAATACGCCCTGAACTACCTAAATACGGGCAGTTTTTTTTCGAAAATTTTAGTTCCAACCAACTGCCCATTGACAAAATATTTATTATTCACCCAGCAGGACGTTCGGAGAAAATAACTGTTACTAAACTGACAGCTTTGGAATCATTTAAACAATTGGAATTGCAGGCATATAAAAATCAGCTTATTCTGAGTAAGAAACTAAGAATGGTTCATTTTGGATTATTGTCGGCAATAACCAAGGAGGTGCCCGTATTTGAAATATATCGTCCTGCAATGGGTACCAATACAAAACAATTGTATGAAGCAATAAAAAATCTGCTCTGATGCCCATTCGAAAAAAAACGGACAAAATTGTATGGCTGGCATCCTATCCCAAATCGGGCAACACGTGGTTCCGTGCGTTTCTCACTGCACTTATGAATGATGGCAAAGTGGAAATAAATTCGTTAGTAACTGATGGGATTTTTTCAGACCGGAGAATTTTTGATTTTATCACAGAATTGGAATCAAGAGACCTTACCGACAGGGAGGTAAAAATGATGATTGCCGATGTATACCGTTTTCTTTCTAATCAGGCAGATAAACTCAATATCATAAAGGTGCATGATGCATTTGAAACTGATGATTCCGGGTTTAATATTATTCCGGAAGACGCAACCAGTTGTGCGGTGTATATAATTCGTAACCCTCTTGATATTGTGGGTTCTCTGGCAAATCATTCTGTTTGCAGCATGCAGGAAGCTACGGACATGCTTAATGACAAAGAGTTCAGTCTGGCTAAACAAACTGGAAATCTTAACAGAAACGCACAGTTCAGGCAACATGTTTCTGATTGGAGCAGTCATGTAAACAGCTGGACACAAAAGCCTGGGTTTCCGGTTAAGGTGATCAGATATGAAGACATGCTTTCTAAACCCAACGAAACATTCTCTCAGGTTGTTGAATTTATGGGCATTGAAGCAACTCCGAAGCAAATAAACGATGCAATTCATGCCTCATCATTTGAACAGCTGAGCAGGCAGGAAAAAGAAAAAGGATTTGCTGAAAAAACCCGGAAGAGTAAGAAGTTTTTCAGGACAGGTAAAATGGGTATCTGGAAGGAAGAGCTAAGCCCTGCACAAATTTCAGAAATAAGGGAAAAACACCAGGAGGTAATGCGAAAATTTAGCTACTGGTAAAGTTACCAAGGGAATCTGCAAGCGCATATAAATGTATTATTATGCAACGTCTTTAATTTCCAAATATTCCCCCTATATTTGCGCCGTTAAATTTAAAATTTCCAACTCATCAGAGATGAAAAAAACCTTTTTATTGATACCGGTAAATGCAGACGCGGCAACCCGCCCCGGTACAGGTTTTTTTGCCGTTGAAGAACGGTGTTTTTCTTACAGGTACTTTTCCTTCCAGGTCAGACGCTGATATCTGCCAATGTCCCTAAGCATTGGGACTTCGGCAGATGCTTCTTTTGTTTTACCAAATTGTTATATTCATTATAACTGTAAACAAGTGATGATATCAATAGTCTTATTTTATGCCACAGGCATAGTTTTATTTATTTTTTAAAAATTTCCCTGAAAAAATAATGAACCAGGATTTTAAAGTGGTAGTTTCAGACTACTCTTATGTGGGTTGGGCTGCCGAAATTTGTAAGGAAATGGAAGTAAGCGCCAAAGCCCGCGGAACCGGCATTGCTAAACGCTCGCCCGACTACCTGATGCTTAAAATGGAAGAGGGCAAAGCTGTAATTGCATTTGCGCCTGATGGCAACTGGGCTGGTTTCTGTTATGTAGAATGCTGGGGGCACGGTGAATATGTGGCTAATTCAGGACTGATAGTGGCACCGGCCTATCGAAAGGGCGGGCTTGCCAAGCTGATCAAGAAAAAGATTTTTGAGCTGAGCCGGAAGATGTATCCCGAAGCAAAGGTTTTCGGGCTCACAACCGGGCTGGCTGTAATGAAGATCAACAGCGAACTGGGCTATGAGCCGGTTACTTACAGTGAACTAACCCAGGATGAGGCGTTTTGGTCGGGGTGCAAGAGCTGCGTGAATTTTGATATACTTACCAGTAAGAACCGGAAGAACTGCCTTTGCACAGCGATGCTTTATGACCCCAGAGACCATTACGAACCAGAAGAGACAACCAAGGAATTTGTAAAGAAGGAGAAAATCTATGAGCGTTTCCTTCGGCTTAAGCAGTCGAGCTATCGTAAAAACCTAAAAAGAAACAATTTGATAACCACTATGAACGGGTTCTTTACGAGCTTGTTTCTTTAATTGGACTACATACTTCTCCCCAGCCCTCTTCCAAGGAGAGGGTGGAACACCAACCCCGGCCTTACAGATGAGGGATCGGGATGGGCATCAGTAGGAGAGGGAGCAGTTTGATCATTTCCAAAATAATATTGAAGTGTAGTACTTATAAAAAGTTTCAGATCAATGAAAAAAGTTGTTTTAGCATATAGCGGGGGATTGGATACTACTTTCTGCGCCATCTACCTGAATAAGGTTGCGGGGATGGAGGTACATGCAGTAACGGTTCAGACCGGGGGATTCAGTGAGGCTGAACTTAAAAATATTGAGGCAAGGGCTTATAGGCTGGGAGTGGCTTCTTACAGGGTAGTGGATGTAACCAGTGATTATTATGAGAACTGCATCAGGTACCTGGTATTCGGGAATGTGCTGAAGAATGCTGTTTATCCGCTGAGTGTGAGTGCGGAGCGTATGGTGCAGGCTATAGCTGTAGCAAAGGCAGCCAAAGAGATGGGGGCTGATTATGTGGCACATGGCAGCACCGGTGCCGGAAATGACCAGGTGCGGTTTGATATGGTGTTTCAGAGTATGATACCTGAAGTGGGTATAATAACCCCCATAAGGGACCTGAAACTGAGCAGGGATGCCGAAATCAGTTTTCTGAAAGAGCATGGTGTGGAAATGAATTTTGAAAAGGCACAATATAGCATTAATAAGGGCCTTTGGGGCACATCGGTAGGGGGTAAGGAAACGCTGAACAGTAAAGACTATCTGCCTGAAAGCGCGTGGCCTACGCAGATTACAGAAACAGAGACCAGGCAAATAGAACTGGTATTTGAAAAGGGGGAACTGGTGGGCGTTTCAGATAAAGAGTTCTCTTCTCCGGTTGAGGCGATACAATACCTTCAATGCATAACGCAGCCTTATGGCATAGGGCGTGATATACATGTAGGCGATACGATTATTGGTATAAAGGGCAGGGTAGGGTTTGAGGCTGCCGCCCCGATGATTATTATCAAGGCACATCATCTGATGGAGAAGCATACGCTCACCAAGTGGCAGCTATACTTGAAAGACCAGCTGAGTGCATGGTATGGCAACTGGCTACATGAAGGCCAGATGCTGGACCCGGCTATGAGGAATATTGAAGCATTCCTGCTTGACAGCCAGAAGACAGTGACGGGTAAAGTGTTCGTAACACTTGAGCCAAAGCGGTTTACTGTAACAGGAATTGAGAGTGATCATGACCTTATGAGCAGCAAGTTCGGGAGCTATGGCGAGATGAATAATGGCTGGAGTGGTGATGATGTGAAGGGGTTTGCAAAGATATTCGGGAACCAGGTAGGGATATGGAATAAGGTGAACAGTAGTAAGATTTGACAACTTTTTAAAAGTTGTCAAATCTATATGTAACCACTAGTGTTTAAATGATGTTTGGTACCTGTTTATAGAATAAGTTTAGTATTCGAAAAATTGGCCAGAATATTTAATATTTTTTAAGGCATGGAAAATAAAAAAATAAAAGCAGGGATTATAGGTGGGGCGGGGTATACCGGTGGTGAGATGCTGCGGGTGTTGGTGAACCATGCAGGCGTAGAAATTGTGTTTGTGCATAGCCGGAGTAATGCTGGTGAAGCGGTGAGCAAAGTGCATGGAGATCTTGTGGGCGAGACTGATTTGCGGTTTTGTGCGGATATAAATGATGACATAGATGTGCTGTTTTTGTGTGTAGGGCATGGCGAAGCAAGGGCATTTCTGAAAAATAACAAAATAAAGGATTCGGTTAAAATTATAGATCTCTCGCAGGATTTCAGGTTGGTGAGGGATGCAGAAATTGATGGCAGAAAATTTGTTTATGGATTGCCTGAGTATAACAGGGATGAGATAAAACACGCCGGTAATGTTGCTAATCCTGGATGCTTTGCTACTGCTATACAGCTTGGGGTATTGCCGCTGGCTAAGTTGGGAATATTGAAGGAGGTGCATACTACAGGTATTACGGGCTCAACCGGTGCTGGACAGAAGCTGGCTGGTACATCGCATTTTTCGTGGAGGGCCAATAATATACAGGCTTATAAAGCACTGGCGCATCAGCATATGAATGAGATCATGCAGACTATCGGCGTTTTGCAACCCGTGCATGAGGCATTGAACTTTATACCATGGCGTGGTGATTTTACAAGGGGAATCTATGTTACATCCTATACAGCGTGTGATCTGAGTATTGAAGAGGCATTTGAGGTATACAGGGAGTATTATTCAAACGCAGCGTTTACGCATGTGTGTGAGGATATGATAGATCTGAAGCAGGTGGTGAATACCAATAGGTGCCTTATTCACCTGGAGAAGATTGATAAAAACCTTGTTATTCATTCGGCTATAGATAATCTGCTTAAAGGAGCATCGGGGCAGGCAGTGCAGAATATGAATATACTGTTTGGATTGCCTGAAATTATGGGGTTACGGTTAAAAGCAAATTCATTTTAAAAAACAGAAGCTATGGATCTATTTGATGTTTACCCGGTGAATGATATTACAATCGTTAAGGGACTTGGAAGTTATATATGGGATGATGCAGGCAATGAGTACCTTGATTTTTATGGTGGCCATGCTGTTATTTCTGTAGGTCTTACCAACCCTTATTATGTGAAGCGGGTAACGGCGCAACTGAATAAAATTGCTTTTTATTCGAACTCTATAAAGATACCACTGCAGGTGGAACTGGCCGAGAAACTAGGGCAAGTTTCAGGTAAGGAAGACTTCCAATTGTTTCTTTGCAATTCGGGGGCAGAGGCAAATGAAAATGCCATGAAGCTGGCTTCTTTTCACACCCGGAGAAAGAAGATTGTTGCGTTCAAGAAGTCTTTTCACGGGCGAACATCGCTAGCAGTGGCGGCTACAGATAATCCATCTATAATTGCTCCGGTTAATGAAACAGACAATGTGGTATTTCTGCCATTTAATGACCAAGATGCCTTGGAAGATTATTTTCAGGAGCATGGCAGGGATGTAGCAGCGGTTATTATAGAAGGTATACAGGGTGTCGGGGGTATTAATGTTGCTGAAGTACGCTTTCTGCAGGCAATAAGAAATGTTTGCAGCGAACATGGAGCAGTGTATATAGCTGATAGTGTGCAGTGTGGATATGGACGGAGTGGTAAATTTTTTTCGCATGATTTTGCAGGGGTGAATGCCGATATTTATACTTTGGCAAAGGGAATGGGGAATGGATTCCCAATAGGCGGAATAATAATTGCACCTGAGATAAAAGCTAAGTATTCTTTGCTGGGAACTACTTTCGGGGGTAATCACCTGGCATGTGCAGCTGCCCTTGCTGTACTGGAGATTATAGAGGGGGAAGGGCTGATGGCCAATGCTGAGAAAATGGGCAATTATCTGATGGACCAACTCAAAGCTATTAAGCAACTGGAAAACGTGAGAGGGCGTGGACTGATGATAGGGTTCGATGTTCCGGAATCGCATAAGGACCTAAAGAAGAACCTGCTGGCAAAACACAGAATATTTACCGGCGAGGCAAAACCCAATGTGATCAGGTTATTGCCGGCGCTGAATATGGGTAGGAAAGAAGCTGACAGATTGATTGAAGCGATAAAAGAGGAAATGGTATAACAAACGTACTTATATACAAGAACAAACAATGAGGAATTTCATTTCGGTAAAGGACATAGGGGATATTGATGACATGGTTCAGAAGGCGATGCATTATAAGGTTGACCCATTTAAGGATAAGGAGCTGGGGCGGAATAAACGTATAGGGCTTTTGTTTTTGAACCCCAGTATGCGCACAAGACTGAGTACCCAGATAGCTGCGAGCAACCTGGGCATGGAAGCAATAGTTTTCAATATTGAAAAAGACGGCTGGAAACTGGAATTTGAGGAAGGGGCTATTATGAGTGGCAATACTATTGAGCATATAAAAGATGCAGCTCCGATTATGGGTTCTTATTTCGATATTTTGTGCATTCGTACTTTCCCTTCGCTGGTGAATAAGTATGAGGACTATAGTGAATTGTTTATTAGCCAGTTTATTAAGTATGCAGGTATACCTATTGTTAGTCTGGAGAGCGCAACGCTGCATCCCTTGCAGAGCTTTACGGATGTAATTACTATAAAGGAAACATTTAAGGAACAGAGGAAGCCCAGGATTGTGCTTACCTGGGCGCCCCATATCAAGCCTATACCACAATGCGTGGGCAATTCATTTGCGGAGTGGATGAATACCTGGGGCAATTGCGATTTTGTAATAGCACATCCCGAAGGTTATGAACTGGATACCCGTTTTACTAACGGAGCCACTATTGCTTACGATCAGGTTGGGGCTTTGGAAGGCGCTGATTATTTGTACGTAAAGAACTGGAGTTCTTATGCCGATTATGGCAAGGTGCATTGCAATGATTCGTCGTGGATGCTCACAGCTGACCATCTATTGAAAACCAATAATGCTAAAGTAATGCACTGCCTGCCAGTGAGGAGAAATGTGGAGCTGAGTGATGAAGTTCTGGACAGCGCCAGCAGTATTGTTAACCTGCAGGCTACCAACCGGGTTTGGGCAGCCCAGGCAGTGCTGGCTGAAATATTGCATAATTTAAACTGAAAATTATGGAACTCAATATCATAAAGGTAGGTGGAAATATTATTGATGATGAATCAAAGTTAAAGGCATTTCTGAAAGTATTTTCTGTCCTGGAAGGATACAAAATTCTGGTGCATGGAGGTGGCAAAGTGGCATCGGAGATTGGTTTGAAACTTGGTATTGAACCTGCTTATGTTAATGGCAGACGGATAACAGATAAAACTACACTTGACCTTGTAACAATGGTGTATGGCGGGCTGATCAATAAAAACATAGTGGCTTTGCTGCAGGCAGCAGGCTGCAATGCTATAGGACTTACGGGCGCTGACGGATCGGTATTGCCAGCAAGTAGGCGGACGGTAATGGATATTGATTATGGATATGTGGGGGATGTGCAAAGTGATAAGGTAAATACGGGCCTTATTAAATTGTTGCTTTATAACGGATTGGTTCCGGTTTTCTCGCCTTTAACACATGATGGCAATGGCAGTATGCTGAATACAAATGCGGATACCATAGCCCAGGAAATAGCTAAAGCCATGGCTGCAGTAATGCCTGTGCAACTGATCTACTGTTTTGAAAAGAGAGGGGTATTGATAGATGCTGCTGATGAAAGCTCTGTCATCAACAGAATATCCGAAAAGGATTTCAGTGAGTTAAAAGAAAAGGAGATTATTTCGGGTGGAATGATACCCAAGCTTGAGAATGCTTTTGCGGCAATTGAAAAGGGTGTAAGCAGGGTAATCATAGGCCATGCAGATGAACTTGGTGCGCTGGTGACAGGAAATGCAGGAACATGGATAGTATGACAAACGAAATATCGGAAGACCTTTTCAGGCTAGCTGTCGGCTTGCTTAAAGAGCTGATAGGGATACCCTCATTCAGCAAGGAGGAAAATGCTGCTGCTTCTTCAGTGGAGCGTTTTTTTGCTGAACGGAATATTGCTGTAAACAGGCTTAAGAATAATGTTTGGGTAGCCAATAAGTATTTTGACCCGGGGAAACATTCTGTTTTACTAAACTCCCACATAGATACAGTAAAGCCCAATAAAGATTATACACGGGATCCTTTCAGTGCAACTGAAGAAGAGGGAAGGCTTTATGGACTAGGGTCCAATGATGCAGGCGGTTGCCTGGTTTCATTAATTGCTGCTTTTCTGTTTTTTTACGACCGGCAGGACATGAAGTATAACATATTGCTGGCTGCCACGGCTGAGGAAGAAATATCAGGGGGCAACGGGATAGAGGCTCTATTGCCCATGTTGAGAAATATTGATTTTGCTATTGTGGGGGAACCCACACAGATGCAAATGGCTATAGCTGAGAAAGGATTAATGGTTGTGGATTGTATGGCATATGGGCGTTCTGGTCATGCGGCAAGAGATGAAGGTGTGAATGCCATTTATAATGCAATGGATGATATACAATGGATCAGTACCCATTCATTTCCCAAAGTGTCGCAGATGCTTGGACCTGTGAAAATGAATGTAACGCTTATTAATGCAGGAACTCAACATAATGTAATACCTGCAACCTGTGCGTTTACAGTGGATATACGTATCAATGATTGTTATACCCATGAAGAGGTTCTGGAGATAATCCGGGAGCATGTAAGCTGCGAAGTGGTGCCCAGAGGAATGAGATTGAAGTCAACGTTTATAAACCATGACCACCCAATAGTTGTAGCCGGGTTAAACATGGGATTGCAGCCATTCGGTTCTTCAACACTTTCAGATAAAGCGCTTATGCCATTTCCGGCGATTAAGATGGGTCCCGGAGATTCGGCAAGAAGTCATATTGCTGATGAGTTTATCTACCTCGAAGACATCAGGAAAGGGATCGAAATTTATATACAAATACTTAATGAAGTTTTATGAAACTCTGGCAAAAGGAAAGCACCAATACATCAGAACTGATTGAGCAATTTACTGTGGGACGAGACAGGGAATTTGATTTGCTGCTTGCTCCTTATGACGTGCAGGGTTCACTGGCGCATGTGGCTATGCTTGAGCGGGTAGGTCTGCTGGGGAACGAAGAGTATGTTTTAATAAAAACAGAACTTGAGGCTATTCTAAAAGAAATTGAAGTTGGAAATTTTTCAATCAGGACGGATGCAGAAGATATTCACTCCCAGATAGAGCAAATGCTGACGGAAAGACTTGGCGATGCGGGTAAGAAAATACATAGCGGCAGGAGCAGAAATGACCAGGTGGCTGTGGATATTAAACTCTATCTGAGGGCTGAAGTGCAGCAAATAAAGGTACTTGTGCTGGATCTTTTCGAGTTGTTGTGCAAACTTGGTGAAGAACATAAACATAAATTGCTTCCAGGCTATACTCATCTGCAACTGGCAATGCCTTCTTCATTTGGTTTATGGTTTACTGCTTATGCTGAAAGCCTGACTGATGATATAACTTTGCTTATGACTGCCTATAAAATGACGGATAAAAACCCCTTGGGCAGCGGGGCAGGGTATGGTTCGTCATTCCAGCTGGACAGGACATATACTACAGAACTGCTTGGTTTCAGTTCGTTGCATTACAACAGTATTTATGCTCAGATGAGTCGGGGAAAGACTGAGCGGTTTGTTGCAATGGCATTGAGTAGTATTGCTTCAACATTGTCGCGTATGAGTATGGATGTTTGCCTGTATATGAATCAGAATTTCGGTTTTATTAGTTTCCCTGATGAGCTAACAACGGGAAGCAGCATTATGCCTCATAAAAAGAACCCGGATGTATTTGAACTTATCAGGGCAAAGTGCAACAGAATACAAGCTTTGCCTAATGAACTGGCATTATTGATTAATAATCTTCCTTCGGGATACCACAGGGATATGCAGCTTACGAAGGAAATATTATTTCCATCGATTCAGGAAATTTTATCCTGCCTGGAGATAATGTGCCTGATGCTGAAAAACATTATTGTAAAAGATAAAATTCTGGAGGATGACCGCTATAAATATCTTTTTACTGTAGAACGGGTTAATGAGCTTGTAAATGTAGGGATGGCTTTCAGGGATGCCTACAGGCAGGTAGCCTTGGAGGTTGAAAATGGAACTTTCAGTTTCAGCGGTACTCTGAATCATACCCATGAAGGGAGTATTGGCAATTTATGCATTGAAGAAATTAAAAACCTAATGGAAATTGCAATGAGCAAATAAATGAATCAGGAATTCAGATCAATTCTTTCAGTTGCGCAAAAACCTCATTCATTTTATTGTTTAAATAATCTATATGGACATCAAGTGAATTGTCGTCATCTGCAATAAATTCCAGGGTTTTTATAGTATCCTTCAGGGAATGAATTCCCATAAGCTCAATACTTGATTTCATTTTATGAGCGGATTTTCTGACTTGTTTAATGTCTTTAATGTTTGCAGCTTCGTTTAATTCGTGCAGGCTTTCAGGCATTATCTCAATAAACATGGAGACCAGCTTTTTAATAAATTCCTTGTCATCCACACTGGCCGATTCCAGGTAGGTGAGATCATACAGCAATCCGGTGTCAGAATGATTTATTGGCAAATCTTTATTCATTTGGGTTCCTTACTGATTTAACTTCTCTAAAGTTTTTTGCTTCCAAATAAAAGATAAAAATATTAGTTCTAGTAACTCAATTGTATTTAATTTGTTGACTCAAAAAAATGTTCCCATTTGGTGCGAATGCAATGTAAATAAAAATATTTGATACGAGTGTTTGGTGTTTATATTTAATGCGAAAATAAATTATTATGTTATAATGACCTTTTGTCTGTCCTATGTAGTTGAAATAATTGTTGTCTAAATCTGGAAGAGAAAAATTACCTGTCACAAATCTAGTTTATTTTTTCACTTAAATGAATTTTGGTTGGCCACAAGAACGTAGATTTAATATACAGGTTTTCGTCAGGACGCATAAAATACGCATTCTATTAAAATAAATATTAAAACTACCCTAACCTTTTCCCTTTTTTATACGCCTTACATAGAACTGGGTGTATAGCAATATTTATATTAAATTTAATTATTTGAAATTATTTAGTTTTAAACGTAGAATTTTTACGGGAAATTGTTAATTTCTTTTGATATTCCCGAACATTGATTAACTTGCTAAATCTTTTTGATAGTATAATTTTGTAATGACAAATACAAGCAATAAAACGTACCTGTAAAAAGCATTTTTTCAAAGATTTTATATTCCATTTTATGAACCGTAAAATTACATTTCTACTGCCCCTATTCGTTTTAGGATTTTTGCTGTCGGCACAAGCCCAGTGTCCGCCGAATATTGACTTTGAAACAGCTGGTACAGGCAACTGGCTGTATTGGCGCGGTAGTTGTTACAGTCCGGGTGGCGTTATGCCAACGTATACTTTTACGTCCTGTGCTCCAGTGCCGACATTGCATACGCTCACTTCAACTCCGGGCACCGATTATTACGGTGGTTTCCCTGTTGTTGCCCCTGGTGGTGGACTACACTCATTGAAGTTGGGTAAAGACTCTATTAACTATTCAACCATGAAGTGTGCTTACAATGTACACGTGCCTTCAGGGCCTGGTTTGTACAGCTTTATTTACAGGTACGCTGTTGTACTTGAAAACCCAACTGGTCATACCATTTATACCGAACCCAGGTTTATTGTGGAGGGCCGCGACTCGATAACTCATAATATAGTAGGTTGTGATTCCTTCAACTATGTAGGAGATGGTACAGAGCCAGGATTTCTTGCATCAGGTGTAACCTCGCTTACCGGTGGAGGTACAGATGTCAGTTATAAAACATGGACCATGGGAAATATGAAATTCCCAGGTGAGGCGGGTAAAACCGTAACCGTATCATTTATTGCACAGGGATGTACACAATCCGGACATTTTGGTTATGGCTACCTTGATATGAGTTGTGGTTTTTTTGCTGATAATGTGGTTACCTGTGCATCTGGTACTACAACGCTTACCGGGCCGGATGGATTTGCCGGATACCATTGGTGGGATTCTCTTACCTTTAGTACATCTTATGGTACCAGCCAGTCTGTTGGGATTACTTCTCCTACTACTACTACTACCTATGCTGTAATACTTACGCCTTACTCAGGTTATGGCTGCACAGATACACTGTATACAAAGGTATTCCCAACATCATTGACACTTCATCGTACGCATGATACAACGGTATGTTCAGGAACTCCTGTAACCATATCAATGGGTGCAGTTACTCCGTATTCTACAACACCAACGTACCTTTGGGGGCCTTCCCTGGGCTTGAGTTGTGTCACATGCGCAAGTCCTGTAGCAACGCCAACTGTTTCTACCAATTATTTTTGCACAGTTACCGACTCTGCCGGTTGCCAGCTAACTGATACAGTGCATATTACTGTAGTAGGTACTCCGGGTCCTATTACCGGTCCTCTGACTGTTTGCCAGGGACAAACAATTACATTAAGTGATAGTCCGCCGGGAGGAACATGGACCAGCAGTGCGCCTGGTATCGCCAGTATTGCTGCGGTAACAGGTGTGGTTACCGGTGTAACCGTTGGTACTACTGCTATTATTACCTATACTTTAGGCGCTTCATGCAGGGTTACCAGGGGGGTAACTGTCACGGCAAATCCTGCGCCGATAACGGGTACGGGTACTATGTGTATAGGTACTTCTACAACGCTTTTTGATACTACTTCAGGCGGCACATGGAGTTCTACTTCCGGTCTTATTTCTGTTACGGGTGCCGGTACGACTGGTGTAATTACAGGTATTTCAGCGGGTACAGCAACAGTTACCTATAGGATAGGGGCAACAGGTTGTTATGTAACCAAAGTGGTTACAGTTAATCCGTCGCCGGCTGCCATTAGTGGAACATCAACGGTATGCGTTGGCGGAACCCTTATTGTAGTTGATCTGACACCGGGCGGGACATGGAGCGCGTCTCCATCGTTATATGGTACAATTAATCCTGTTACAGGAGTTATTTCAGGCCTTTCGGCAGGTGTACTTACAGTAACTTATTCACTGCCTACACTTTGTGCAACAACTACTACAGTCAATGTGCTTCCGATACCCGGACCTATATCAGGTCCTACACTGGTATGTATTGGTGATTCGATAACACTCACTGACCCTACAACAGGAGGCACCTGGGTAGCAAGTAATTCAAATGTGGCAATACCAGATCCATCTGTTGGTTTACTGATTGGTGAACCAGTGGGAGGAGCCGATACCATATCTTATACTGCAGGTACATCATCTTGTCCGTCCTTATATATAGTTACAGTAAATCCATCTACCAGCCCGATAAATGTGGCCGGAGGTGGTCCGCCTCAGTTATGTGTAGGACAAACATTGTTGCTCAATGATGCAGATCCCGGATTCTGGTCAGCATCGGCCCCCGGAATAACAACTATTGGCAGTACTACGGGTATTGTCAATGGGATCACTACAGGAACTGACACAATTACATTCACAAATTCACTTGGTTGCAAGGCAACAATTGCTGTAACTGTTAATCCGCTTCCTGCTGTTATTACCGGCCCAACTTCATTGTGTGTCGGTACTACTATTACACTTTCAGATGCAACACCAAGCGGTACCTTTACAACCTCAGGGACTCATGCATCGGTTTCACCAACAGGTACTGTTACCGGGCTTACAGTGGGTACCCAGATGATTACTTATACTTCAACATTGGGATGTTATGTTACGTATATGGTTACAGTCAACACTACACCGCCCAATATTACGGGTCTACTTAGTGTATGCCAGGGATTGACAACAGTTTTATCTGACGGCATCAGTGGCGGTATTTGGTCAATAACACCTACAACTATAGGTTCTATTGTAGGAACTGTAACTACCGCAACTGTTACTGGTGTAAATCCAGGTACGGCTACTGTTACCTATACTTTAGGTGTTGGCTGTTCCACATCTTCAATTGTAACAGTTAACCCGATGCCAGGGCCAATAACTCCGGGAGTACCGGTTGTTTGCGTTGGCAGTACTGTTACCCTTGCCGACCCAACCTCTCCGGGTGGTACATGGAGCCCTGTAACAGGCACGAATGCAAATATTAATGCAATAACAGGTGTTGTAACTGGTATTAACAACGGTATACAGATATTTACTTATACCGCTGCTACCACTTGTATCAGGCCGGTTACCGTAAATGTTAATCCGCTGCCACTACCGATTAGTGGGCCTTCTTCAGTTTGCGTGGGATCTACAATAACTTTAACCGATGGTTCGGGTGGCGGTACCTGGACAAGCCTCAACCTTCCGATAGCTACAATTATTGGTAGCACTGGTGTGCTTACCGGTGTTGCCGCAGGAACTGCAACAATCAGGTATCAATTACCAACCGGCTGTGCAACTGCCACTATCGTAACTGTTAATCCTATACCGACATTGTGTACCATGACTCCTGCTACAGGAACATACAATTATTGTGCTGGTGGCACAGGTATTTCTATGGGTCTTACCTGCTCAACAGTTGGCGTAAATTACACACTTAAAAATGGTGCAACTGTCGTTGCTACACTACCTGGTACCGGATCCGCTTTAGCATTCGGTCCACAGACTGCAGCAGGTGCATATACTATAGTCGCTTCTTATGCAACCTCTGGTTGTTCAAGAACAATGACCGGTACTGTAACAGTAAGTATTAACCCGGTGCCAGTTATTACCGGCCCTACCGCCTTATGCGTGGGTGCAACAATGACTGAAACATCAAGTATTACAAGTAGCACCTGGACTAGCAGTATTCCCGGAAATGCTTCAATTGGTGCAACAACAGGTATTGTAACAGGTATCACAACCGGTTCTTCAACAGTAATTACCTGTACTGCGCCTACCGGATGTACATCAGCAGTTACAGTAAATGTTACTCCATCTCCTACTCCAATAACAGGTGCAAGCACTGTCTGCGTTGGTGATTCAACGTTGTTTACTGATGGCGTTCCTGGTGGAACGTGGACCAGCGCTTCTCCTATCATTGCAGCGGCAGGGGCTTATACAGGTTATATATATGGTGTAAGCGCAGGAACAACTACAATCACATATTCACTGGGTTCTGGTTGTCAGCAGACAAAAAGTATTACAGTTGTGGCTCAGCCGGCACCTATAACAACAGTCTCGGGTGGTCCAATGATTATATGCCAGGGCGTTTCATTGCCACTGCATGATGCCACAACACCGGGTACATGGTCGGTAGCTCCGTTCTCATCAGCGCTTGCTACGGTTTCAGTTATAGGTGTGGTGACAGCTACAATTACAGGTGGCACATCACAGACACAGGCTGCTATTATTTATGGAAGTACTGCTACCGGATGCCACAGCTGGGCTTATGTTACCATAAATCCACTACCATCGCCAATTGCAGGTACTTTCCAGGTATGTCAGGGTTCTTCTACACCACTTACAGATCCTACAGGTTCAGGTACATGGAGTATATCTTCTACTGCTTATGCCACTATCAGCGCTACAACAGGAACACTAACTGGGGTAACTGCAGGAAGCCCATCTATTGTAAGCTATACAGTTGCTGGTTGTTCTGCTACCCAATTGGTAACCGTTAATGCACTACCTGGAACCCTTACGGGTACCAGCCATGTATGTACAGGAGAATCATTGACTCTCAGTTCATCCTCACCTGGTGGTACCTGGACGGTAGCGCCATTAACAACAGCTACAATCAACCCGACTTCAGGAAGCATAACCGGTATTGTACCAGGAACTGCTCTGGTAACTTATACTTTACCAACGACCTGCCTGAGGACTATGTCGGTAACTGTTAACCAGACTCCTTCTCCTATTACCGGGCCTGCAGGAGTATGTGTTCCTAACGGAGCTTCAATGAGCGACCCGACACCGGGTGGGTCATGGAGCAGCAGTATTCCATCTATTGCGACTATCAATCCTGGTACTGGGTTAATTACAACCGGGCCAACCTTGACAGGTTCTGTTATAATTTCCTATACAGTTGGAACTTGCTCCGCTACAGCTCCATTTAATGTATTCCCTCATCCTGCACCAATTTTAGGTACTCCAAATGTGTGCGTTGGAAGTACTACTGCTTTAACTGATGTTACTCCGGGAGGAGCGTGGACATCAGGAACACCTTCTCTGGGAAGTGTTAGTACAACTGGTGTTGTAACAGGTATTGCCTCAGGTACTGTTATTATTACATACGGTGCTGCCGGTTGCAATAGTATTGCACCTGTAGTAGTTAATCCTATTACTCCTGTTATTGGGGATTCAATAGTATGCGTTGGCCAGACAATAGGTCTTACCGATGCAACACTCGGTGGTAACTGGACAAGCACAATAACTTCAATTGCTACGGTTGCACCAACTACAGGTATTGTATTAGGTGTTTCAGCCGGAACGACTGCTGTTATTAAATATACTATAGCCGCTACAGGTTGTACTGCTTCCAGAACATTAACAGTTAATCCGATACCAGCTTCAATAAGCGGCCCATCTTCATTATGTGTCGGTCAGACAACTGTATACACCGACATTACTCCGGGTGGAGGATGGACCAGCAGTAATCCTGCTATTGGTTCAATAGATGTTGGAGGAAACTTAACTGGTATTGCAGCCGGGGTAGTAACTATTACTTATCAATTAAGCGCTACATCCTGTTATGTAACTTATCCGGTTACTATAAATGGTCTTCCATCTGCTATTTCCGGCCCTTCTAATATTTGTATAGGATCTTCGGCCACCTATACAGATGCTTCGGGTATTGGTACTTGGATCAGTTCTGCACCTGGTGTTGCATCTATCGGACTTACATCTGGTATTGCAGTTGCAGGAAGTACTCCTGGTTCAACAACGCTTACATTCACATTACTCTCAACTGGTTGTGCTACCACTATGCCGGTAAACGTGATCAATCTTCCTACTGCAATTTATAGTACAGGGCCGGCAGTTATTTGCCAGTTCCAATCCATAGCGCTTTACGATACATCAGGTACTGGTACATGGGCAGGCAGCAGTTCGGCAATTGCCAGTGTAAGTTCAACAGGTGTTGTAACGGGCTTGCTTCCGGGTACAGATACTATAACCTATTCAACAGGTGCGGGATGTGTAACAACTCCTTTTGTTGTAACCGTAAATCAAACACCAAATTCTCCGACCTCTTCAACCGGCAGTTTCCATGTATGTGAAGGGCAGTCGTTAACTTTGTCTTCTTACCCTGGTGGTGGAACATGGTCAAGTATCAGTACTGCAAACGCTACCATTACTTCTGTAACGGGTGTTGTTTCGGGTATTGCAGCAGGCAGTTCTGTTATCTCTTATGCACTGCCAACCGGCTGTGCTATCTCAACAATAATATTTGTTGATGCTACTCCTCCGGCTATTACGGGTATTAATACTGTGTGTATCGGCATGACCTCTCCGTTGGCTGATGCTACCTCAGGTGGAATATGGTCAAGTTCTGCTGCAGCAGCGACAGTTTCAACCAGTGGCGTGGTAACTGGTGTATCTGCCGGAACTACTACTATATCTTATATGCTTGCAGGTACTGCCTGCCCAGCAATGATGGCAATGACCGTTAATCCGGTACCAGGCCCGATAACAGGTGCAAATACTGTTTGTGTCGGTCAGAACATAACATTACATGACGCGGTGCCTGGCACAGGCTGGAGCAGCGCCAATACAGCAATTGCCACTGTAAGTACAGCAGGTATTGTTACCGGTGTTGCTGGTGGCACTACTACAATTACGTATACTTTGGGTGCAGGTTGTTATGTAGACACAACTGTTAATGTAATAGCACTGCCTGGAACAATCTCAGGTGGAGATTCTGTATGCCAGGGTCAGTCACTGTTCTTCACCTCTTCTACTCCTTCTGGTACATGGACTAGTACAGTACCGGCTGTAGGTAGCATTAATGCAACTACAGGTGCAATGCTAGGTGTAGCTGCAGGAACTACAACCATCAGTTATACTGTTAATGGCTGTTCAGTGTTCCAGCCAGTTACTGTAGATGTTCAGCCTGCAATTATTACCGGTAATCCTATAGTTTGTCTTGGTAGCACTTCATCGCTCCATGATGCAGTGGGTGGTGGTGTATGGACCAGCTCAAATACTACAGTAGCACCTGTTTCTACTTCTGGTGTGGTATTCGGAAGTTCATTGGGAACTGCAACCATTACCTATATGCATTCTCCGGGTGCGTGCTCTTCTACACTTAGTGTAAATGTAGTACCGCTTCCACTGATATTTAATGTTACAGGTGGTGGCAGTTATTGCAATGAAGGTAGTGGTGTAAATATTGGCCTAGACGGTACAACAGTTGGTATCAACTATATGTTATATCACGGAGGTACTGCTACAGGATCTTTCGCCGGTACCGGTTCTCCGATTGGCTTTGGTCTTCAGACTTTAGCCGGAACATATAACGTAATCGGAACGTCAACTTCTACAGGTTGCAGCAACAATATGGCAGGTAGTGCATTTGTTACCATAATACCTAATGCAATTCCTTCTGTTAATATTACAACAACTCCTAACGATACAGTATGTACCGGAACTACCGTTACATTTACTCCTGCTCCTGTTAGCGGTGGTACTGCTCCGGCTTATCATTGGACTGTGAATGGTACCAGTGTTGCTACCACAAACACTTATACCTTTATCCCGGCCAATGGAGATACAGTGGGCCTTAGTATGACCAGCAATGCTGTTTGTCCTCTGCCTGCAGTAGTTAGTCATTCAATGGTAATGCATGTGCAGCCATTTGCTAATCCTTCTCTGAGCCTTACAGCACATCCAGGCGATACTGTTTGTCAGGGTACAGTGGCTGACATTACCGTTAACCCTGTTTATGGCGGCGATGCCCCTGTATTTACATGGATGAAGAATGGTGTGATTGTTTCTACAGCATCCGATTATTCATTCCTGCCGGTTAACAACGATGTTATTTATTGTATCATGCGGAGTAACTATCCTTGCCGCCTGCAGAATATAGATACCAGCGCCAATATTGTAATGAAGATTGATACTCCTTTGATGCCAATAGTATCCATTGCTACTTCTCCGAATACAATGGTTCAGTTGGGTTCTAAGGTTACCATGACTGCAAGTGTTGTTAATGGTGGTTTGGCCCCTACTTACCAGTGGGTTAAGAACAGCATCCCTGTAGCAGGCGCAACAACTAATGTGTATGTTGACTCTGCAAGCATTGCACAGTCTGCGGATTCTATATCAGTTCTGGTAACAAGCAGTGGTTATTGCCCTGCTACAGCTCACCAGTGGGTATACATCCAGGTTGCCAATGTAGGGGTGGGCCAGATTAACAATAGTATAGGCGACATCAGCGTGGTTCCTAACCCGAATAAAGGGGACTTTATTATCAAGGGAAGTGTTGGTGCCAATAACGAGGATGTAAGCCTGGAACTTACAGATGTATTGGGCCAGGTGGTATATACCAATAAGGTTACTGCCCCTGGTGGTAAGCTGAATGAGCATGTAGTGCTGGGCAGCAAGCTCGCAAACGGTATGTATATACTCTCTGTGCGCACAGCAGCAGAAAGCAGGGTATTCCACATGGTTATTGAGCAATAATCTGTTTCAGAATTGAAATAATAAAAAGGGCTTTCCAATACGGAGAGCCCTTTTTGCTATAACTATTTTCTAATTAGATAGGATAGTGAAATAGGACAGTATAATATGATTGAACGCACGAAAATAAATTCTATAAAATACACATAGGATTTAAATAAAAGGTTTAACTTAGTAGAAAATATGCCCTATGAAAGAAGCTATAATCCTTTTTTCTTTATTGTTTTGTGGGATTTGGGATGCCAGATCTCAGGTTACCTTTAACTATACCGGAGGTGTTCAATATTATACAGTTCCGACAAGTACTACGACTCTGAATGTTACTGTTGTTGCCGCTGGTGGTGGGACAGGCCCGTATGCGAGGGGCGGATATGGTGGATTTGTTCAAGGTATTATAGCTGTTACACCAGGAGAAGTATTGAATATTTATGTAGGTGGAGCAGGACAAAACAGTACACTAACCGTGTCTTGTTGGGGAGGCTATAATGGTGGTGGAAATTCACAAAGCATTAATGGCGGCGGCGGCGGCGGAGCTACAGATATAAGAGTGGGAGGAACAGCCTTATCCAATAGGATTATTGTGGCTGGAGGAGGAGGAGGTGGTGGTTATCTCTCAAGTACCTCAGATAATGAAAGAGGAGGCGATGGAGGAAATACCACAGGTGAAACTGGCCATGTGGCCGGTGCTTATTCATTTTCGTCAGGGTCTACAAGTGGATACGGATCAGTAGGAGGTTCATCAACTGCTGGGGGCACCTGTGGATGGTATTATACAGGGAGTGGTGGCGCAGGAGGGCTCAATGGGTCATTAGGAACAGGTGGAAATGGATGTGGTGCAAATACAGGAGGCGGAGGAGGAGGAGGGTATTATGGTGGTGGTGGCGGATCTCGTTGTGGTGGCGGGGGTGGATCATCTTACGCAGATGTGTTTTTTTTGTCATCAGTAACGATGGTTCAAGGATTTAATTCAGGTGGTAATGGCTATGCAATCGTAGGACCTGGCTGCAATGTATCAAATATTGAAGGCGCATCTTCTGTGTGCATTGGGTCTTTGATAACCCTCTATGATACCTCAGGCGGAGGCCTTGGTACATGGAGCAGCAGCAATACATCTGTGGCTACTATAGGCAGTACCACTGGGTTGCTTACGGGCATTTCGGCCGGTACAGCTACCATAACCTATTCTATTACATTGCCCTGCGGAAGTGTATACCGGACAACAACAGTAACCATTAACGCAATACCCCCAGCAATAACAGGGCCGGCAAATATATGCCTTGGTCAGACAGTAACGTTGAGTGATGGCGTTTCAGGCGGCTTGTGGAGCAGCAGTAATCCATCGGTTGCATCTGTTGGTTCAGGTACAGGGGCTGTAACCGGAGTCGCTATAGGCGCGGCTACCATAACCTATACATTGCCTACCGGATGTAAGGCTATTCTTTCAGTAACCGTGAATCCATTACCAACACCCATAACCGGCATACTAAACATTTGCGTTGGGTCATCAACACTTTTGAGCGATGCAACAAGCGGAGGTATCTGGAGCAGCAGCAACCCATCGATAGCCACAATCGGCGCATCTACCGGTAGTGTATCCGGTATCTCTTCAGGAACTGTAACCATAACCTATACTATACCCGGAGGTTGCTACAATACTGTTCTGTATACAGTAAATCCTTTGCCATCTCCCATAGCCGGGCTAGGCAATATCTGCCCTGGCCAGGTAGTGCCAATGTATGATCCGGGAGGAGGTATATGGATAAGCAGCAATCCCTCCGTTGCAACTGCGGGTTCTTCAACCGGGGTAATTACGGGTATAGCTACAGGCTTCACAACCATAACCTATACATTGTCTACCGGATGCAGAACCACCTCCGAATTAACTGTTGATCCGGTCCCTTCGGCAATAACTGGAATACCAAGATTATGCGTGGGCGGGACGACCTTATTAACCGATTCAGTTACCAGCGGGTACTGGATCAGCTCTGATGTAATTGTAGCTGATATAGATCCTGGAACCGGTATTGTTACTGGCTACGCTGCAGATACCGTAACCATGACATACACCCTGACCCTGGGATGCCAGGCAACGGTAGTTGTAACAGTAAATCCAATTCCCGGGTTAATTACAGGAGGAAGCAGTTTATGCACCGGAACCACACTCGCCTTAACTGACTTTGGTGGCGGGATATGGAGTTGCAGCCCTTTAACTGTTGGCACGATTTCCACTTCCGGGATTCTTGCCGGCATATCTGCAGGCACAGCTATTGTCACCTATACGCTACCTGTAACAGGTTGCAGTATAACAAGCCCGGTGAGTGTGAACGCATTACCCTCCACTATTGCAGGCCCATCCAGCATCTGCGTAGGACTTACCGGAACGCTGACAGACGTAACACCTGGTGGAACGTGGAGCTCGAGTGACCCTGCAAAGGCAACTGTAGGCGCCACAACCGGTGTTGTAACAGGTATAGCTACCGGTACTGCTAATATATTTTATCAGTTACCAACAGGCTGCAATGCAATTTATCCGGTTACCATCAATTCTTCACCAAGCCCTATTACTGGTACCCAGGTATGTCAGAATAGTACAACAACCCTTACAGATGCTACCCCCGGCGGCACCTGGACCAGCGGTGCTCCGACAATAGCAGGTATAGGTTCCTCATCGGGTATTATAACAGGCCTGCTTACTGGAACAGTAACTGTTACTTATGCAGTTGGAGCAGGGTGCAGCGCAACAAAAGTAATTACTGTAAATCCTCAGCCTGCCTTAATCACCGGAACACCGGTAGTTTGTGCAGGATCTTCTATTACACTCAGCGACCCGACTTCGGGCGGCACTTGGAGCAGCAGTATGCCGACTAACGGCAGCATAAATACCAGTGGTGTACTAACCGGTATTGCTACCGGAACTACACTTATAGATTATACTTTACCGGCAACAGGTTGCAGCAGGTCTGTTACAGCAACTGTTAATCCACAGCCAGCAATAATTGGGGGGCCATCATCTCTATGCCAGGGAGCCACCATAACACTTACAGATGCCACTATCGGCGGCACCTGGAGTCCTGCTACGGGGGGGATTGCTACGGTGGGCAGTACAGGCATAGTGCTGGGAGTAGCCCCTGGCCTGGCCACCATTATTTATACATTGGCAACCGGATGTACCCGTACCACTGTGGTAACAGTGAATCCGTTGCCCGCAGCCATATCGGGACCTACGAGTGTGTGCCAGGGATCAACAACAACGCTTACTGATGCCGGAGGCGGCACTTGGGCAGAAACAGGTGCAGCCGCTACAATCGCATTTTCGACAGGCCTGGTTACCGGGGTGTCAGCCGGAACGGCTACCATTACTTATAGTCTAAGTACTGGTTGTTACGTAACAAGGACGGAAACCATTAACCCAATGCCAGCCAGTATCAGCGGACCATCGGCATTATGTGCCGCGACAACAATGGTAATGACTGACCCGTCTCCAGGTGGAGTTTGGGGTAGCATGACCCCCGCTGTAGCAACCATAGGTACATCTACAGGTATAGTTTCCGGCATATTAACCGGAACAACGACAATAACCTATACATTGCCTACAGGATGTACCACCTCAAGAATTGTTACAGTAAGCACCGCGCCAACGCCTATTGCGGGTTCCGCAACAGTATGCATGGGTGGAACAACAACACTTACCGACAGCATCGCAGGTGGTTCATGGTCAAGCTTGTATCCACTCACCGCTTCCGTCGGGACTTTTAGCGGTATTGTGACTGGATCTGCAATAGGTGTTACGTCTATTACTTATTCATTGGGTACCGGCTGCACTGTAGTTAAAAATGTAACTGTTGTACCATCTCCTGCTGCTATTGTCGGTAGCAGCGTCGTATGTGCATTGGCCACAATACCCATGACCGATGCTACTACTGGTGGCACATGGAGCGTTACACCGACAGCCATAGCCTCAATAGGCGGCACCGGTATCGTAACAGGATTGGCCGCTGGAGTAGCTAGTGTTGTCTACAC
>CAIVEH010000148.1 GCA_903904855.1 uncultured Bacteroidota bacterium
CAAAAATTATGCAAGAAATTAATGAATCAAGAGATGGTATTTAAGTCTTAAATAATATATTTTGCAGCTCAATAGGTATGCATTTCGTAAGTTATATAATTACATGCTCCTCCATGATACTGTGAATAATAACTCATTGAATCCTTTGAATAAAAATATGAAAGTGAAACATTGAATGTGGTACCCAAGTCGTATTTGAAAATTGCCATTTTGTTTGGGGAGTCAAAATAGGTTAGATTCATTTTGTAGCCATGAAAAGAAATAACCGTATTGCTTAATACCGTTACTGTATTAATGTCATTATAAGATGTATCCACATTTGTGTCAATTGGATTGCATTTGGTATAATTCTCATGAACGTTCCAGTTCCTGCTTCCGCCCATCAAAGAAGTGTATTGGGAACCTGGAACAGGCACTGGCGTTGTTGATTTTTTCTTGCAGGCATATAATGCCAAAAACGTGATTAATTAGAGGGGGATCAATTTTTTCATAAAATGTAGATTGTTTATCTTGTTATTAATAACTTATTGTAGGTATGTACAATTATGCTGCAAAAATTATGCCAGATTTTTAAAGAGATTATAAATCAGTGAGGGCGCTTGCCTGGATATATGAATTTGTGTATTCAACTGCTTGCGATAAATATACAACCGGAAGATATTATTATAGAATCCTTCAGGCGGTGTAGTAAGATGAATAAATAATCAGGTAAATTTGTGATGCAATCGGCTTTTAGGATAAAAACCTAACGCATATATGATCAAAACAATAACACTTACTCTTGCACCTGCCGAGGCAGTTTCAGAAAAGGTAATACGAAAGAATCTAGCCTCAGTAACTGGCATTGGTAGCAACAGGATCAATGGATATACGATCCAGAAAAGGTCGATTGATGCGCGGTCGAGGCAGGCTAAGATCGTATTACAGTTACAGGTCTTTATTGATGAAAAAGTTGCAGCCGCTCCTGCATTTGATCCTCAGCTTAAAAATGTTTCCGGTGCGCCACAAGTTGTTATTGTGGGAGCAGGACCCGCCGGGTTGTTTGCTGCTTTAAGATTGATTTCACTTGGTATAAAGCCAATAGTAATAGAGCGTGGCAAGGATGTGCGTAGCCGTCGCCGTGACCTGGCTTTGCTGAATAAAGAAGGTATTGTGAACCCGGATTCCAACTATTGTTTCGGGGAGGGTGGGGCAGGCACTTACAGCGATGGTAAGCTGTATACCCGGTCTACAAAGAGGGGCAATGTGTTGCGGATACTGCAGTTGTTTCATCATTTCGGGGCAGAGGAAGATATATTGTATGATGCCCATCCACATATAGGTACTAATAAACTACCACAGATAATTACAGCCATCAGGGAGCAGATTATAGCCTGTGGTGGTGAGGTTTTGTTTGATACAAAACTGACGGATATACTGCTTGATGGCGATAGAATAAAGGGTATACAAACAGCAGATGGCCTAACCATACATTGCAAATCGGTGATACTGGCAACCGGCCATTCGGCACACGATATATTTGAGTTGCTCCATAGAAAGAAAATTGCTGTAGAGTGTAAACCATTTGCACTGGGAGTGCGTATTGAGCATCCGCAGGAGCTGATAGACCAGGCGCAATACCATTGCATTGTGCGCGACCCTTTGCTGCCACCAGCCAGTTATTCGCTCGTGGCCCAGGAAAACGGGAGGGGTGTCTTTTCCTTCTGTATGTGCCCCGGAGGTATTATAGCCCCGGCGGCAACGGCTCCCGGTGAGATTGTTGTGAATGGCTGGTCGCCATCAAAGCGCAATAATCCTTTTGCCAACTCAGGTACAGTAGTTGCAGTGGATGAGAAAGATTATGCTGCTTATGGCTTTACCGGTCCGCTGGCGGCCATGTATTATCAGCAAATGGTGGAGCAGCGATCTTTTGTGGCTGGTGGTGGTAGTCTGGTAGCCCCTGCGCAGCGTATGGCCGATTTTGTGAGTGGCATTGCCTCCTCATCGTTGCCTGTGTGCTCTTATATTCCGGGGGTGAGGAGTATAAGCTTAAATGATGTATTGCCTGCAGAAGTAAGTATAGCGCTGAAAAAAGGGTTAGTTGATTTTGGTAAGAAAATGAAGGGTTATTTTACAAACGAAGCCATACTGGTAGCTACAGAATCAAGAACAAGTTCGCCGGTGCGGATACCGCGTGATAAAGAAACTTTGCAGCATACCCAGATCAAAGGTCTCTATCCGTGTGCCGAAGGGGCTGGCTATGCAGGTGGTATTGTATCGGCTGCAATAGATGGCGAGCGTTGTGCAGATATGTCTGCTGCATTCTCCTGATTTATTTACCAGGTATCCGGTCGTCTATTATTTCAGCTTTGGATTTATTGATGTAGAAGGCGATATAACTTTTCTTATAAGGTTCCGATTCATTATTATATATATCGCGAAGGATATTCTTTCCTTCAAAATCCTTATCCAGCAGCAGCAGGGTAATTCCTTTCTGGGTAAGTACATCTTTATAGTTTGGGATAATTGGTTTTTTCTGCAGCAGATTGTCATAAATCCTGAGCAGTTTATTAAATGATGCCATGGCATCGGCGGGGTGCTTGGTTTTATATTGCAAAATGCCACAGTTGAAGATTGCTTCCGGCACTTCGGGGTAGTACTGAACGAGTTTTTTGGAAGCGACCAGACATTTCTCATATTGATCGGTACGGCCGAGATAACTGATTAAATTGGCCCAGCCTTCATACCATTTAGAGTCTATTTTAACCGCCTCATCCAGCAAATAATTTATCTTTTTGTAACAATCAGCCATTTCGCCGCAGGTAGTAAACATTTTAATGGCACTGTCGTCGAGGCGTTTGGCTTTGGGGTTAACTTTATATTTCACAGGCTGGGCTATTGTGTGCAATGCACAGGAAAGGACAAAGAGAAAGAGTATAGCGTATTTCATGATACAATTTTACTGAAAAAAAGTGAAAAGAAACGGGATTGCCAAAGTAAAACTATTTGAACTTTAAGGAATGAGGTGGTATCAGGTTCTTTGACAATGTAATGCCAATAGGATAGCCTATTAGCTGGCAACAACAGTAAAGCTTGCGTTAATTGCTTTTTTATTCCCGTATCAATTTTAATTTACTGGATCAAAACAAGTGGTTTGTGAAATGCTGGATTTACAAAATACTCAAAGAGTAATAATTCTTATGTTTCTGCAGACTATAGATAAATGAAAAAGGATTAAAATATAATTATTTAAAAAATAGTTTCAGCTTTGAAAGCAAAGAAATTTCCGGCTGATCTTTGCCATAAACAATTCGCTCCATGTAATAACCTTCGGTTTCTACAATTCCTTTAATTCTGGTAAGCAACTCCTCAATTGAATAATCATCTGAATAAAATGAAAAGGTATAAGTGTCATGGTAGGGAATAGGCCCTCCAATTGCGGTGTAACATTCGACATTTACCAGGCATATAATATTGTTATTCAAAAGTACTTCCAACCTGACGAAAGGATCATTTTCTTCGACTGAGTTTACAAGGTCTTCGACATTTAAGTTTTCAATATTTTTTATTCTGATCTTTTTTGAATCAAACAAAACGCTTATGGTATCGTGAGGAAATATTGGGAGAATATCCTTAACTATTTTAAGAAGCATTTCTGAATCGAAATACATTTCGTCTTTTGAAGAACGATAAGTATTAAGTGCTATAGCAAATCGCTTATTGAGAGACAATCTGCTAGCAGGGGCGTAGGTATCATCTATATTTGGCAAATAGCCCAGTACAAGTGAAAAAGAACGCTCATTCATAAAGTTTGGTAACATTAATTAAGGAAATATCCTAAGATCAGGGATATAAAAATTTCTCTTTTACTCGTAAATTAAGAATGTAATTTACAAAAAGTTTAAAAGCCAAAAAATACCTTTTATAGGGTATAGTCTATATTCCCGGATCACTTAATTTTATGAAATAATGAGAAAATGTATTTTATTCGGTATTCTGGGATTAGTAATATCTCTTGAGCTTGCATCTTGCAAAGGGCAGCTATCAAAAGTAAAGGCTGAAAAAGTACTGATTGAAGCCTATAAAAAGAATGATCATCCTGAAGCCGATGGTGGCAGGCGAACTACGATCAATAACCTCACTATTGACAGCATTCTTCAGCAAGCCGATACAGCAATGGTATTTTACCGGGTAAATGGCTTCATAGAAAATGGATCGCAGTATCCGAAAAAATTTGGTGGTTCTGAGGAAGTGGCACACTTTAAATGGAGTATTACCGGGTGGCAATCGGAATAGGTTTTAGTTTTATTTAAGATCTCAAATAATATAAAAAAAATACCCTTAACAGGGTATAGTTGAAAGAATTTATATTGTTAGTTTTACATAGTAATAATCATTTAAATCTTGGAAAATGGCAAGTGATGTGTTTCAATAGGATTTCCAAATACCACAATACTGTTTCTAATTATATTTTCACAGTGTAAATAAATGAAATGAAAAAAGTCATCTTTATTTTAAGCTTAATGGCGGCGGCCATAAATTATGGCCCAATGGCTTATGGTCAATATTCAAATAAGACCAATGGATTTATACAAGTTGGTTTGGCAGTGCCTTATAGCCACATGGGCGATTATTACAACCCAGGTTTTTGTACCGAATTTCATGTCGTTCATTCACTAAGCAAAAGAAAAAGTGAAGCAAGGCTTGGACTTCTTTTCAATACCGGTTTAGGAAGGTTTGGAGGTAAATCAAGATGGGTGGCTGATAATAATGGTAACCTCATTGAGTTAAAAGCGGACCCAATAAACGTAATTCCCCTACATGCAGGGTTGCGCGTTGATTTTGGAGGAGTAGATACAAAAGACGGGAAAAAAGGCCTATACCTTTCTCAGGATTTCGGGATAACCTATATCGACGGGCCTACGGGTGGCACCCGTTATGGCCATACATTTAATATTGGCATGGTATTCAAAAGATTTGACATTGATTTCGGGTTTGATACCTGGAGAGGAAGTACCGGTAGTAAATTTCACTATGTTGCATTTAAGCTTGGTTATATGATTTTTTAGGTCGCTTACCACCATTTTGTTCAACTATTTAAAGTAAGGAACGATGACAAGTAAATATTTTTTGATGCCAATATTTTGTGCTTTTATTGCCTTCAATTCGCTGGCTCAAAAGCATACAATAGGTGAAAGATTCGGAGGCTGTGTCGTATTTTGGGTAGATAGTACCGGACAACATGGCTTAATCGCGTCAAAAGCAGATCAAAGCAATGAAATAAAGTCGTATAATGGAAAATACAAACGAATTGATGATGGTATTAGTGATGGAGTAGGAGCGGGGGCTAAAAAGACTGCAGTAATAATTGGTGCAATGCTGCAAGACAACCCCAAGGGTACCTTTGCAGCCAAAATTTGTGCCGATTATAAAGTTACAGACTCATTGGGTGTAACTTATTCTGATTGGTACCTACCCTGTATTGATGAGCTTAACCTGCTACAGCTGCAAAAAGATGTAGTAGGTGGGTTTAATGATTATTATTATGGATGTTACTGGAGCTCAAGCGAGCAAGACGAAGCAAGAGCATTTACCAGGTTTATAAGTGGCCAGAGCAAAAATGATGACAGGACGCGGGGCAGGGATAAAATGCTTACTTATCATGTTCGGGCAATCAGGGCTTTTTAACAATTACCTTGAAAACAAGATTACGCTGATATGAAATTTTACCATAGAAGCAATTGAATATAGAATGATTAAGCCACGAAGAAAATAATATTATATAAGTAAATTATGTTTAAGCTATTGGGCAAATTCATAAGGTTAGGCTTAAGCGGCCTTTTATTATTGCTGATTGTGTTCATTATTGTTGGGGTAATATGGAAAGTGTTTTTTGATAAAGGTGACCCGCCAGCCTACGTTAAGGAAGTTGACAAACTAAGCAACCCCATTAAAGTGCCTAAAGACAGTGCAAATATTATGTGGGGCAGGGGTATAAAATACCTTACTGAGAACAGAAATGTGATTGCAGGTGGTGACCTTCAGGTAAGTGAAAAAGAACTGTTTATACCCTATCGCCGCAATACCGGGGATATATATCATCGGGGCCCGTCGGTGAAGGTAATAAGAGTAGATATGGGGGATTCAACTGCTTTTGTTGTGGCCTATTGGAACATTGGACGGCGGCTTGAATACTCTGAAAAGAAAATTATTTATTATATGGTAAGTGGAAAGGATAAGTATAACCCATCGTTCAAATAATCCCTGATAATTTTTGGGGTTTTCGATGCAGCTAAACATAACTAAATATCTTCATCTCTCAAGAAATTGTTCAATTAGAAGCTTATTCTTGGATTAAGCTACCGTATTATCACCTTCTTCTACCTTTCTTACCTTCAGTCTCTGCCGATTCTTCCGCACCAGCATCTGTAAGTAATTTAGCAACTTCCGGATGCCCGAAACTGGAAGCAACGCCAGTAGCATTCATACGGATAGTTACTTTGGCTTCTCCATCACTAAAAGTAATTATGTAAGAAAAGCATAGTGCAGTATATGTGGTCAGCCTAATTTTTTAGGCGCCAAAATTTTAATTTAGTGTGCGATAACACCGATGTTTCGCCAATTATTAACATTAAAAAACTGCACTATGCCAAGTACAAAATTGCAAAATTCTACTGACTTTGATGGTCAGATTTTTTACGTTGGACTTGATGTCCACAAGCACTCATGGGCTGTAACTGTTCGTAGCCTAGGTATTCAGGTTGCTAATTTTAGCCAGCCTCCTTCAGCGAAAGCATTACATACAACCTTAACCAGGATGTTTCCGGGAGGGGTATATTATTCGGCCTATGAAGCGGGGTTTTGTGGAACCGGTACTCATGAACAACTTCGTAAATTGGGAATAACCAACATCATTGTTCATGCTGCAGATATTCCTTTAACAGACAAGCAAAAGAAGAACAAAACTGACATTCACGATAGCAGATCTATTGCAGAACAACTGGAGAGAAAAAATCTTCATGGGATTCATATTCTGACCCACGAGCAGCAGGAATTACGAAGTTTATTCCGGCTGCGGGAAAACAAGATAAAGGACATTACAAGAGCCAATAACCGGCTGAAGAGTTTCATGGCCTATTATGGAATAGAAATACCGGAATCAATTTCTAAAAAAGAGTACATATCGAAAAGAGTATTGGAGTGGTTAGATAATCTTGAATTAAGCAGTGATTCTGGCACAATTACAAAACAAGAGTTGATAGAAGAATTAAAATACCAACGAAAACAAGGGAGTAAAATTACAAAACTGCTGCGTCAGCAAATACAGATTAGTCATACTGATGCATATAAACGCCTGCTTACTGTGCCTGGTCTTGGTCCAGTAACTTCAATGGGATTACTAGCAGAAATAGCCGATTTTTCGAGGTTTGAAGACCCAGTTGACTATATTGGCTATTTAGGATTGACCCCATGGAATGACAGTACAGGAGATACTGTAAAAACCAAAGGAGTTCAACCCCGGTGCAACAAACATTTACGTCCCTTACTCATAGAAGCATCGTGGGTGGCAATCAGAAATGCGCCGCATCTTTTTGCTTATTACAGCAAACATGCAGTCAAAAACAATAAACATGCGATTATTAAGGTTGCCCACAGATTAGCCCTGATCGCAAGGGGCGTTGTACTCAAAAAACAGGATTATCAAGCTGATTACTTACAAAATAAACAACAAGAAAAAGTAATTAAAAAGGGACTAAAACGCACTAAAAATCAGGGCATTCAAAATGGAAAGGTTTTATTGGCATCAACAGAATAGCATATTGAAAACACCCGATAAAACAACTGTTGTTGAACTACCGGGTGCTATGCTTATCTGGCTGTAATATCCCTGGCGGGTTGCACCTCTGCAGAGCCCGTTGCGTTTCTTACAGCAGTATAAATTTACGAGTAAAAATTATTAATGTTTGATATAAATAAGCATAAATCTCAAGAATTTTTAAAAGAGGAAAACGCAATTTAAGGACTGTCGTCTAACAACAATTAAAAGTAGGCGTACCTCTTTTACCTCATACAATTACTGGCGGCTTTTAAATAATTAAAATGACCGCATATAGCAGTCTGAGATTATTTTGTTTTATCAAACGAAAAACCTAATTTTATGTGATACAGAACCCACATATACTGCACTACGCTTTTCTACATAGCAGTCTTTAAATAGTATACTATTCG
>CAIVEH010000149.1 GCA_903904855.1 uncultured Bacteroidota bacterium
CTTGCCTGAGGGTAGGCTGGAAGCCGAGAGTAAAAGGCAAGAGGAGCTGAGCTGGTTAATTCAACAAGTAACTGAGGCCGTCCTGTTGAAACAACAGCAACCATTATTCTGACAAACCGCCGTATGCCGAACGGCACGTACGGTGGTGTGAGAGGACGGTGAGGGAAATAATCCCTCACCTCCTACTCGATTGTTATTGAGGTTGGTAATTTCATTATCGCTATTACTTTATTTCCAGTCAAATTGATTACTACTGGAATTATAATCCGATTAAATTTTAGTAAAATATTACTAATAGCTATGTTATTATTGTATTTTTCATAATTTTATAATGCTTAACCAAAATCAAACAATATGGATACATTTACTATTGGTGAACAGGTAGTGCAAAAATCGAGCCCGTACATTCCGGTTCTGACCGTTGAGAAAATCAATGATAACGGCACATACCATTGCAGTTATCACGATGCAAAACATAAGGATTGCACCGGTGATTTTAATGCCGAGGAACTGCAGAAATATGTAAATCCTGCCACCATATATAAACTATAGATTTATTGTTGCGAGGGAAGCAAGGGAAATAATAGTATCACCTGCTAAACAATAATAAAAATACTCCTTCAGAGTGATTGAGGGAGCGGAAGGCTTTTCACTTTTAAAATCCAGGAAACAGGCCGAAACCCTGATTAAGTCATTCAGTATTTATGGCGCCAACCTGTGCCTTTCCCAATTTCCGGTATCATTTTTTTCGAATAAAATGCGGTCGTGCATACGGCTGGTCCGGCCCTGCCAAAACTCAATGTGGTGCGGCATTACCCTATACCCTCCCCAATGTTCAGGCCGGGGAATATTGAGATCAGGAAACTCTTCCTGGTATTTGGCATAGTTCAATTCGATAATGCTTCTGTGCGCAATCTTTTTACTTTGCGGCGATGCCCAGGCACCTATGCGGCTACCAGCGGGCCTCGACTGAAAATAGGCATTACTTTCGGCTTCATCAATTTTTTCGATATACCCTTCTATTCGCACCTGCCGCTCCAGTTCCTTCCAGAAAAATACCAGTGCAACATGTGGACTGGATTCTATTTCGCGGCCTTTGGCGCTTTCGTAATTGGTAAAAAATACAAAACCCTCAGAGTCGAGACCCTTCAGCAAAACAATGCGTGCATGCGGCTGCATCCGGATATCGACGGTTGCAAGCGTCATGGCATTGATTTCGGTTATCTGCGCGGCTTCTGCTTCCGAAAACCACTTACTGAAAAAAACAAACGGATCTAAGCCTGCAGTTTCCTCATCAAGAGCAGCCAGCTTGTAATCCTTGCGGATATCGGCAATATTTACGGAGTTGTTCAAGGGTTATTTCCTGTCGTGAGAATCGAGGTATTTTACCATTACATAAATCATTTCTATGACCATGAGCAAAAAGAATACCCACATCAGTGTAGGTCCGACATTTTTATTTACGCTATCGTAAAAAGCGCCTAAAATTAAATGGTTCATTATAGCTAGTTTGCGTTGCAAGATACTGAAAAAAGTGAAATTGCTGATATAATGTAAAAGATTTGCATATTATAGCTTTACCTGGGATGTATTTTGCCTTACTGAAGACTCCAGAATAAAAATTGCAATCTTTACCTGAAAATAAGACTGCCTGGATTTCTTATTTAAATCAGATAGTTTGCCGTGATTTTTACGTGTTTCTTGCTAAAAAACATAAGCCAGCATGGCAGTTTACAGAAGGTTAATTTGTAAAGCATTAGCTGGTTTTTGAATCCAAGGTTTGAAATTTGGCTGAATTCTAATTACTTTCAATCCAAAATCAGCAGAATGCTGCTCAGGCATATACCATTTTTAAAAACTGTTTTCATATACTCCTTTACGGCTTTCGGCGGGCCGCAGGGGCATATGGGCATGATGGTAAAAACCTTTGTACAGAGGCGTAAAGACCTTACGGAAGATGAATTGCTGGAGTATAATTCTTTCTGCGCCATGTTGCCGGGCCCCACATCCACACAAACTGTGGCGCTTATAGCCATGAAGCGGGGTGGAATACCGCTGGCTGTTATCACCCTGATGCTGTGGGTTTTCCCGGCTGCGTGTATAATGGGCGCCCTGTCTTTTCTGATTCACTATTTCAATATAGGCGCCGACAAGAGTAATAAGCTGGTACTTCAGAACCTGTTTACCTATATACAACCCATGTCTGTTGGATTTGTATTCTATGCAGCGGCAAGAATGATGAAGACCAGCATAAAATTTATAGCTACAGCAGCCATAATGGTAGGAAGCCTCATAGCTACATTATTTATTGAATCACCCTGGGTTTTTCCATGCCTTCTAATGGTATCGGGCATCATCAGTAATTTCAGTAATAACCGTATCCCTACCCCGCAGCATAAACCTAAAAAGATCAACTGGAACAATCTGTGGTTGTTTGTTTTACTTTTTGTTATTGCAGTTATTTTAAGCCTTCTTGCCAAACGAGGTAGCTGGGCACATGCCGAGGTTTACCATCTTTTTGAAAACTTTTACAGGTTCGGCGCCATTGTATTTGGTGGAGGGCAGGCATTATTGCCCTATATGCTTTACCAGTATGGCGACCAATCAATAACGCACCTGATGAAAGACAGTGATTTGCTTACAGGATTTGGCATGGTACAGGCAGTACCCGGCCCGGTTTTCTCCATCTGTTCCTATGTTGGCGGCATGGCAATGAGCCAGTATGGCGGTATGTGGCAGGTGTTGGGCTGCATTATTGCAACTGTTGCGGTTTTTCTGCCCAGCACGCTGCTCTTGTTTTTCCTCTTCCCTATTTATGAAAACCTGAAACACCATGTAATCATTTTCCGGGCTCTAGAGGGTATAAATGCTGCAATTGTGGGTATCATTATTGCTTCAGGAATTATTTTGTTCCGGTCTATGGCTTTCGATAATTCCGATTTTTCGCTGGCATTTCAATGGCACAATCTTGTCATAGTAGTTATTACTTTCTGCCTGCTGTATTTTTCAAAAGTTCCAGCGCCATTTATTGTAATCGGCTGGCTGTTGCTGGGGCTGATCCAACTTTAGAGAAACTATATAAATACACCGTATGTTCATTTCCCTGCATTCTATTTCCTGAGATTCGCAACCCTTAAAATATTCCCAAAATACCAATAAAAGAAATCAGCGGCTTATTGTGTAAGTAGATTTACATCTTCCAAGCATTATTATGAGGTATCTGGTGAGTTTTCTTTTAATGGTATCCTATGCATCAGAGGCGCAAACCCTACAGGGCGTTGTAACGGATGCTGCTACCGGAAAACCTTTGTACCCTGTAACCGTTGTCAATATATACACCCGGCAATCTACCCTGACCGATGAACATGGCCTGTATGTGATACCAGCAAGCCAGGGCAACCTTGTAACCTTCTCGTACCTGGGATACAGATCTGTACAGAAAGTAAAACCCATTTCAGTAATTATAGCTACTATGAATATAGCTATGGAACCGACAGAATACCAACTAGAAGAATTCAGAATCAAGCCCGGAATATTATCCAGATATCAGCTAGATTCGCAGGAAAGAGTGGAAACGTATAAACTGTCGCTGCAAAGAAGGCCTCCCAATCCATTCGTCAGCCCGGTGAGCGCAATCGCTGAATTATTCTCGAAAAAAGCAAAACGGACTTACGCTTTTCAACAGATCTTTGCTGAAGGTGAAATAGAAAAATTCGTTGATTCGCGCTATACCACTGATCTGGTTACCCGGCTCACCGGGCTCACCGGCGACAGTATTGGACACTTTATGTACGTATATCAAATGCCTTACGATTTTGCCCGGACTGCTACCGATCTGGAACTGAAAATGTGGATAAGGAGCAGTTACAGGGAATGGCTTAAGCACCGGAAAACGGAGATTGCACCGATCGAAAATCCGATCAGGCATTAGAAGAATAATATTTTTGCTTTGTACAATAGTGGGACATTGTAGCTGAGACCCGATATTTCCTGTTGACAAGCAAACTGTTACGAAATTCCCATTAATTATATTTATAAAAGACAATTTATGGCCTATCATTAGGCAAATAATAATTTTTTATTTAAGGAAAGTATTTTACTTTTGCAAAAATCAAGCACATACAATAGTATTATAATCATATATAATGAAATTCAGATATTTTTTACCCGTTTTATTATTAGCAGTAAGTTTTGAGTCAGATGCACAAATCAGGCTGGATCCTTTTTTCCCATACGGAAAATGGACGGTTGGAGCCGGTGCAGGCTTCAGCGAAATATACGGGAACCTGAGTAATACCAATTCTGAACCTGTGCTCAGAGTAAGTGTTGACAGGAATGTCAACATGTGGGTTAGCTATGGACTTGAAGTTCAGCGTGGCGCTCTTTCGGATTACGCAGTTAAAAACACCTGGACCAACGGGCTTAGTGTGTATAACCAGATAACTACTGTTGCACTTAATGGCAAAGTATCATTGGGCGAATTCTTCAAATACCCAAGAAATTTTTTCCAGAAAGAATTGTTCGGTTTATATGCTGGTATAGGTATTGGCTACATGAACAATAATGTGTCCAATATTACACTGAAATTCAAGCATCAGGACAGGTATACCATCAATGATTACGACAAGTCTAATATTAATCCGAAGACTTCCAATTTTTATATGCCCTATAACTTAGGTTTCAATCTGCATCTGACCCGGAGAATAATGTTCAATATCAACTACCAGTTCTGCTATGCATTTTCCGATTATCTTGATGGATATAACTTTAAAGCCCCTGTTGCTACCAATAAGTATAACGATATGTTCTCCATTCTTTCATTTGGTGCTAACGTTTATTTAGGTAAAGTTGGATTCCCAGAAAAAAAGCATGGTCATACAAACGGATCTTCATTAGCCTATCCATCCACAACCGGTGGCATGGTGATATCCTATTCTGAACAAAAACAACTCATGGAGAATTTTGATTCGGACGGCGATGGTATACCTGACAGGCTTGATAAATGCCCTAATACACCGGCTGGAGTGCCAGTAGATGCCACAGGTTGTCCGCTGGACAGGGATGGTGATGGCATACCTGATTATCTGGACAAATGCCCGGATGTAAAGGGTCTTACAGAATTTAATGGTTGCCCTGAAAAAAATATGGACCCGGATACTGATGGAGATGGCGTACCAGACAGACTTGACAAATGCCCTGGCACACCTGCAGGAGTGAAAGTTGACGCCAATGGTTGCCCGCTGGACAGAGATGGAGATGGAATTCCGGACTATATGGATAAATGCCCTGATGTGAAAGGCTCAAAAGAAGCTGATGGCTGCCCTGTGGTAGGTGAGAAAACAAAAAAAGTACTTGATGAAGCATTGACAGGTATTCAGTTTGAAACTAGCAAGGATATCATTCAAAAAACCTCAATACCTATCGTTGATAATGTAGTAAAGGTTATGAAGGATAATCCTTCGTACAAATTACAGATCAACGGCTATACCGACAACAGGGGAAAACCTGAAGCTAACAGATCACTATCTGAGAAAAGGGCAATAGCAGTGATGAAATACCTTGTGAACCATGGCATAGATCAGAGCAGGCTTAAAGCAGCAGGTTTCGGTCAGGAAAAACCAATCAGTACCAATGATACTGAAGAAGGCCGGAAGCAGAACAGAAGGGTTGAATTGATTGTAAGTTTCTAAGTAGTTTTTATCAATAATAGAAAGTCAGTAAATGCATGTTTTCAAGCCGGGGTAACCCGGCTTTTGCATGCACAACCAATTCCCGGGCTTAGTGGCCGATTTACTGAGAAACATCGCTTAAGCCCAAACCCAAAAGGCTGTTAGGTAACAGAGATTTTTAGCTTGGCTAGTATATTTTTAGTTTTTTTATTTATTTCGGAGATGAAGGATTGAGATTCGTTTATTTGTACCTGTCTGATCTGAGACAGATGTAAGATGACATC
>CAIVEH010000150.1 GCA_903904855.1 uncultured Bacteroidota bacterium
GTGAAACTATCATTGCACAATTTTACACAGCGAGCAGTATTGGTTTACCCCTAAGGGGTACGTGTAAAATATAAAATAGGGTAACTACAAAGCGCAAGCCCGCTACCGGGGTATACAATTACCCAACAATCCTCCTTAGTTTATAATCCTGAAAATCCTGATCAAAATAAATATGCCTGAAAATTAGGAATTTCCAACTATTCACTTTATCTTTGTTCCATATTATTAAGACAATTGGCAATTTATTAAACTATGAAACTGCCATTATTTTATCCTGAGTATACCGAAGGGCTTTTTACCATCCCAGGAACCAGACACACAAACATTTCCGCTAATTTAGGCGATTGAAAATCGAATATTCAAACATTTTCGATGATTGCGGCGATTGAAAATCGCATATTTTTATTACCACTATACATCTGAACACATTTTCACACTCTAAAATTTCAATATTTTTGCAATAGCACCCTTACTCCCTCCCTTTTTTAAGATGCCGGGAAGCGGCACGAACGAAGCTCTTGACGAAGGCGGGAGGGTCAGAGAGGGCCGGGGTGAGGTCGTAGCCTGCACAGAGTTTGCCGAAGTGGGATACAATGGGATATGATGAGATAATCGGAAATAAATTTATATTAGGCACCAGCAAGGGTTTCAGCGTTTTCCATTATCCCATCGCGTTTTTTTATGAGAATGGGATAACAAAACAAAAAGCCTTTTAGGGAGGCTGCTTTTTTTTTAAGGTTGAAGTATAACACTTGGGCTAGACATAAAGAAGTGGGGTTCCCAAATTCCAAATTCCCAATTCCAAACTCCCAATCCCGCAAAAATGAGATAAAATGAGATAATCGGAATCTATTTTATATCATCGCCCAGCAAGGGTTTCAACGTTTTCCATTATCCCATCGCGTTTTTTTATGAGAATGGGATAACAAAACAAATTTCAAGCAATATTACCTTTTTACATTATTGCATTTCAATATTTTTGCAATAACACCCTCTCCTTTGGAAGTCTATCCCGATTTTTCATCGGGAAGGGCCGGGGTGAGGTCTCTGGGATATAATGTGATAAGATGAGATAATCGTAAATTAATTTATATCATCCACCAGCAAGGTTTTCAGCGTTTACCATTATCCCATCGTTTTTTTTTGAGATAATGAGATAACTAAACAAAAAGCCCTTCAAACAGAAAGAAAGTACAATCGCACCCGGCAGGAAATAAAAGATATTAGGATACCAAATAAAATACCCATTCACATGTGCCAGCCATATGCCGGTAAGCCAGACTATGTTGCCAGTCAATTAGATTATTAAACTATTTTGATATAGTACCATGGTTGTTTTTATACTACTTTTGCGATAAATACAGATTATGACTGCCCGTATATTTCCTGTTCTGATTGCGTTATTTTTTTATGGTTCATTGTCATCTGCCATTGCACAAAGCAAGTCAGATAAAAAGTTAGCTACGCATTTGCGGGCCGATATTACCTACCTGGCCGATGACAGTCTGGAAGGCCGCCGTACCAGTACGGAAGGTGAGCGCAAGGCAGGCGATTTTATTGAGGCCAGGTATAAATCTTTAAAAATTAGTCCCTATAAAGGCAATTACAGGTTGCCATTCGATTTTGTATATGGTAAAGAAATAGCAACTGGTACACAGATCCGCATTAGCAATACTGCTTTACAACTGAAAGAAGATGGTTTCCCGCTACCCTTCAGTGCTTCGAAACATGTAACCGGCGATGTTATACCCGATATACTGGAGCAGGGAAATCTGTGGCTGGTGCCGCTATATACTAACCAGGACCAGAGTACAGACCCGCATTTTGAGGCAGAGAAATTTATGTATGAAAAGGCAAAGGAAAACGAAAAGAAAGGCGCTTCGGGTGTTGTCTTCTATGATAACTTCGGAGGCAGTTTCCCTCCCGCTTTCGACCGTCATTCTGAACACGAAGCTCTGGAAATACCTGTTATTTATGTTAATAATGCTACGTACCAGAAATATTTCTCCCCAACAGTTAAAGGTTCTGTAAACATAGACCTGAATATCTCTATTAATAAGGCCAAACGCACGGGTACCAATATAGCTGCCTGGATTAATAATAATGCGCCATATACTGTGGTGCTTGGCGCTCATTATGATCACCTGGGTTATGGCGAGGATGGTAACAGCCTTTATGCAAATGCAGTAAAAGAACACAAAATACACCACGGGGCCGATGATAATGGCAGTGGCACAGCTGCGCTTATGGAAATGGCCAGGGCAATAAAAAAGAATAAAAAGCTGAAGCACTTCAATTACCTCTTTGTACACTTTTCGGGTGAAGAACTGGGTCTCTACGGATCCAAGGCATTTGTAAAAGAGCAGGGTATCGACAGCGCTCATTTTGCCTACATGATCAATATGGATATGGTCGGCCGCCTTAACGATAGCACCCATTCGCTCACTCTTGGCGGCGTGGGTACTTCACCGGCATGGAATAGTGTGGTAGATATGGCAGGCAATGATTTTAAACTCACCATCGATAGTTCCGGTGTTGGACCTTCCGATCATACCAGCTTTTATTATGCCAATATGCCCGTATTGTTCTTCTTTACCGGTTCCCACAAAGACTATCATAAGCCCTCGGATGTAGCCTCGGCCATCAACTACCCCGGTGAGGTTGCAATCATCAGGTACATAGAGCGTGTGGTAACTCAGATGGACCAGGAAAATAAGAAACCTGAATTTACCGCTACCAAGCAAAAATCAACCGGCAAATCATCATTCAAAGTAACCCTGGGTATAATGCCCGACTATACCTTTGAATCGGGTGGTGTGCGCATTGATGGCGTAAGTGATAACAGGCCGGCAATAAAAGCCGGGCTCAAACAGGGTGACATCATAACGAAGTTGGGCGATGTAAAAATCAACGGTATGCAAAGCTATATGGAGGCGCTCAGCAAATTTAAGCCCGGAGATAAAACCAATGTAGTATTTACCCGTGATGGTAAGGAAATGACATTGCCTATTGAGTTGAGTAAGTAGAATTATAGTTTAATCAACATCACTAAGCTGAGTTAGTCAGATTCTTTTTCATCTGCCTTACTGCCTATATTAAACAGCTTATAAGCCAGCTGCTTACCTGCTTCATCTGCCTTTTGCCATGCAAATGATTGCTTTTGCACAATGTAATTGCCGTCCTGGTCCAGAACGTAATAGGTAATGTTCTTGTTTTTGCCATTGTGAGAAAACTCCACATAGGCTTGGGGTGCTGGTATACTTTTGTCTGTAACCCAGTGTATGTTACAGGCTCTTAAGCGTTTTTCTACAGCCGGGTCTGCTTCTCCGGTCACATAAAGATTCATATTCATAGCCATGCCGGTAAAAGGCAGTAACTGCGGGTATAAAGTATACAATCGGTAAAGCCAGAGATCATGCGTGCTGTTATCTTTTAGTTCTCTGGCGCACTCAGCCTCAGCCTGGTAAACCCTGGCTACAAATAGTTTTTCATATTCGGCATCAGTATTGGGATTTGTGAGCAATTTGTCAAGCATCGGTTTCGCCTCTTTATACTTACCCTGCTGCATCTTGAGCCTGGCAGTAAAGAGCTCAAAGTACTTACGTATATATGCCCTGCTGTCGGTCTCGGCCTCTTTCTGAAAACGCTTAAGAAAGTACTGGGTGCTGAAATCGTGCAACAGATACCATATCTCATCCCATGATACAGTACTCTCTGTAGAGAATAGTTTGTAAATCACTTTGTCCCGCTCAGGGTTCATTGCAAACTGGTTGATAATTAGCAATTGCTGCAGGTAGGTTTCACTGAGCTTGCTGGTCATATCCAGCAATACAGAGGGATTGTACCACCAGTTGGCATGTTCAAATTTTTGCATCTGCCAGGCTTGCTCCTTATTGATGAGTTTTAGCATCTGCACACTGAAATCATAATGGCTCTGACCCAGGGTTGTACCTATATGTAGTTCCTTGAAATCGGCAGCTTTTTCCAAATACCTGTCCGATTCACTGATCTGGCCATCATAAGTCATACAGCGGGCAAGGGCAATATTATACCATCCATAGCCGGGAGTAGAACCGGCGGCCTTAATCATATTTCTGCTCAGGCTGGCTCCTGTTGCGGGTTTTGCTTTGTAAATATCGATTATAGATGAATAGTAAGCCCACTCCTGCAGCCGTTTATCGCCGGCATCCTGCATAGATGCCAGTTTGTATTCCGATTCTGCTGTCCGGAAATCACCGCATATCCCTTTGAAGTTGGCAAAGTTATTATGGGGCAACCTGCCTGCTTTGCGCATGAGCTCAAAGTAGTAAGCCGCTGAATCAATCTGGAATGAATAACTGTACAATATATTACGGTAGTGGTAAACACCGATCTTTTCTCTGTCGGCATTGCCGTGCAGGTAGGGTACGCTTGCACCAAGCTGCTCATTGATGGCATTGTTTTTCTCAATAGTCATCATAGAAGTGTCGAGGTATCTCTGGGCCAGCTTTTCATTTTCTTCTATGGAGTTTTTCAGGAAGGAATATTTTGAAGAAGTATAAAACCGGTTACGGTGCACTGTCCAGGCCAGGTGGTTCCAGGAGTCCATATAATAGGATGCCTGGAATTTCCACTTCAGGGTGCGCCGCAACAGCTTGTATACTTTATCGGGCTGGTCGGTGTTGGCATAGCAATTCATGAGGTAGTAGGCAATCATGGTATAATCGGGAGCCAATATCCTGATGGGGTAGAAAGTCATAATATCCCCGGTCCGGGTAGCAAGTGCTTTGGAATAATCGTGTTCCATCAGGTCAAGAGCGCGCTCCAGCGGCACTGCTGCATTCCGGTATCCCAGGTAGTCGGCAGAATGGTTATATTTATAAGCGCCCTCAAACATCCAGCCTACATAATAGGTGCTGTCAATCCTCTTAAACTCCCGCGATCTTGGCAATGCATCTTCTCCGTTCACATCCTCTATCATCCGCTTGGCATCAATATCAAAGTAGCGTTGCTGCATTTTATTTGCCGGATGGGGTGGCATCAGTTGGGGTGGCAATTGCGGCATCACTGGTGGTGTATGCGGGGCAGTAACTTTAGCCTTCTGAGCATAGGTATCACCGGCACAGATGGTTAGTGCCAGAATGCCGCAAAGGAATATTAAAAACCTGATTTTCATGATCACAAATGCCTGCAGTTATTTATTGATAGTTACCTCGGATTATTGAACGTAACAATTAAACTAACATTTCGATTTAGTTATACAATTTCAGCTTGGCAAGGCGCTCTGTTTCTTTAGCTATAATACCGTCCAGCGCTTTCAGTTTGCCATCTTTGTTGCGGTACACAAGCCTGTGCTCCAGCACAGCCCTTGCAATATCCTTCACATCGTCTTCAATAATGTATGTGCGGCCCTTTACCAGGGCATAGGCTCTGAGGCATTTCAGGAAGGCTATACCGCTTCTTGTAGAAGCACCCAGCGATATATCCTGGTGTTCACGGGTCTGGCGCACAATATTACTTACCGACTTCACGATCTCTTCATGCACAAATACATCGCCAGCCTGTGTCTGGAGAGAAAGAATATCCTGCATACTCAATACCTGCTGCAGGTCAATAAGGTTTTTGGCAATGTTCAGGTAGTCGCGGTAAATATTCAGTTCGGTTACTTCGTCCACATACCCGAATTGTATCTTCATATAGAAGCGGTCGAGCTGTGCAGCGGGCAGTGGATAAGTACCCTCCATTTCGATAGGGTTCTGAGTGGCAATGGTAAAAAACAGCCGCTCCAGCAGCAATGTGGTATCTCCCACTGTTATCTGCTGTTCTGCCATAGCCTCGAGCAGAGCGCTCTGCACTTTTGGTGAAGCACGGTTTATTTCATCTGCAAGCAGTACATTACAGAACAAAGGTCCTTTTTTGAAAACAAACTCCTTGTTCCTGTCATCGAAAATATGGGTGCCGATCAGGTCCATTGGCAGCAGGTCGGGCGTAAACTGAATACGCTTGAATACCACATGCTCGCCCTCCCTGTTTCCACTGATGCATTGTGCCAGTGAGCGTGCCAGCACAGTTTTTCCGGTGCCGGGATTATCTTCCATAAGAATATGGCCTCCGGCAAGCAGGCAGGTAACCACCATTTCTATTTGTTTGCGTTTACCGCGTATTACCTTTTCAATATTATCAACCAGACTGCCAATGGCGGCAGTGGCATCCAGACTAACCGGTTCTGAAACAGGATCGATCATAATTATTTAATTTCTTTATACAAGTTTACAGCATTAATGCTTACCAAAATAATCGGGGTATGTAATTTTTTGTGAAAACAATATTGATTTAATAAATCGCGGGTGAGAATTATGTGTTATTTAGAATTCCATCAGGATTTAATACCCTATTTATTCATTAATTTAGCCTCCGTATTATGATCTACAGAAGTAAAGCGCCCTTGCGTATTGGTCTGGCCGGAGGTGGCACAGATGTAAGCCCCTATTGCGACCTGTATGGTGGGGCTATTCTTAATGCAACCATTTCACTATATGCCTATGCCACTATCGAGCCACTGGTACTGCCTGAAATTATTCTGGAGGCAGTAGACCGGGGTGAAATTGTCAGTTATGACAAAACCGACTCTTTACCTATAGACGGTCAGCTTGATCTGGCCACCGGTGCTTATAATCATATTGTTCAGAAATACGGCCCGGTACCTTCAGGTTTCAAATTGTCTACCATTGTTGATGCCCCTGCCGGGTCAGGGTTGGGCAGCTCATCCACTTTAATGGTGGCTATAATAGGTGTTTTTGCCGAGTGGCTCAACCTGCCTCTTGGCGAATATGATATCGCCCAGATGGCTTACGATATAGAGCGCGTTGAACTGGCTATGGCCGGCGGCAAGCAGGATCAGTATGCTGCAACATTTGGCGGGGTTAACTTTATGGAGTTTTATCACGATAATAAAGTCATTGTAAATCCACTTCGCATAAAGCAGGAGTACCTGTTTGAACTGGAAAACAATCTGCTACTTTATTTTACTGCCACCAGCAGGCTGTCATCAACCATAATTGAAGCACAGAGCCAGAATGTGAAGGATAAAAACAAAGAATCAATTGAGGCCATGCATAACCTCAAAGAGCAGGCCCTGATGATGAAAGAAGCTATGCTGAAAGGGAATATTCATGATATAGGCCGAATACTTGATTTTGGTTTCCGGTTTAAGAAGCAAATGGCTAAGGGAATCTCTAATTCTTCCATGGACGAAATCTATGAAACTGCACTCAAGGCAGGCGCAACTGGTGGTAAAATATCAGGCGCCGGAGGAGGTGGTTTTATGATGTTCTACTGTCCGGGAAATACCCGCTACCAGGTAAAAAAAGCGCTTGAAAATTTTGGTGGGGAATTCAGGGCTTATCAGTTTACAGAGCGTGGCTTGGTTACCTGGAGTATTTAATGTGTGGTAAATAACCACAATTCTGCTACCATTAATGACTTTTCAACTGTTTATCAAATCTATTCTGAAATCGAAAACAGGAACTTCAGAGTCAGCCAACCTCGTCAATTCGCGACGTTCTGGTTTTTTATGTACTGTCTGTTCTACCTGGATGTAATGATCATATTCTATCCGCAAGAATCTTTCCTTACTGGTTAAATATACACTTATCTAAAGAGCCATAGTATGGATCTGTTTCTTTCAGCCAAAAACAAATAGCTATTTTATTTTCGTTTTTTTACTTGCTAATGTTTACATACTATAAAATGAAATTGAATGGATCCGCTGATAGGACTTCATTTTCTTCATCAGTTGTTCTGTACCCGCAACAGAATTCTGCTAATAAAAGCTATTTCCTCCCTCTTCAATGAATGCGCCAGGGGCAGGCTCAATATTCTCCTGGAAATATTGTCTGAAATCGGGGTATCGCCTTTCTGCACATAATTCAGGCCAGACAGGCTGGGATAAAAATACCGCCTCGGGTAAATCCAGTTATCATTCAGTTCTGCTATACTGCGAAGCAGAAATTCTTCAGATTCAAAAACTACAGGATAATAGGAGTGGTTCCATTCTGAATTAGCCTGTATTTTCGGTCTTTTCACTCTCAGGTCAGCCAATTCCTTATCATACATTTTGCACTGCTCTTTACGAGATTGCATAATAGCCCCGATGTGCTTCAGGTTCACCAGTCCCATTGCCGCGTGAAACTCAGAGTTCTTCCCGTTGATGCCCACTCCAGCAAATGTTTCACTGGTTTCATGTCCGAAATTGCGCATAAAAGCCATCTTCTTAAGTAGTTCCGGATTATTGGTTACCACAGCCCCGCCCTCTATTGTATGAAAAATCTTGGTAGCATGAAAACTGGCAGTACTGATATCACCATAATTAAATACACTTTTACCCTTGTATAATGTGCCGAAGCAGTGAGCTGCATCATAAATCACCTTAAGATTATGCTTGTCGGCTATTTTCTGTATTGCATCTATATCACAGGGATTACCGAAAACATGCGTAGCAAGTATGCCTGTTGTTTTATCTGTTATTGCCTGCTCTATTTTGGCTGGGTCAATATTAAATGTATCCTTATCAATATCTGCAAATACAGGTACACAACCCTCCCATACAATTGAAGATGTAGTAGCTACGTAGGAGAATGGTGTAGTAATAATCTCCCCTTTAAGTCCCAGCGCCTTGAGAGCTATCTGCAGCGCTATTGTACCATTGCCCAGATACAATAGATGTTTAGCCTGCAGGTAGTCCTTCAGTTTCAGCTCCAGGTCATTTACCAGCGGACCGTTATTTGTAAGCCAGTTCCTTTCCCATATACCCTTTAAGTATTCGATGTATTCCTCAATTTCCGGTAAGAACGGCTTGGTAACATTGATCATGATTCATTGAGTATTAAAACCTTTAAAAATATACACCCTATTTTTAACATTTAAACAGATCCATTTTCAGATAACCCATTAAAGTTAATGCAAACCCGGGTTCATGTTGGTAGTTGTAATAACGTGGTAAAAATACAATAAAAAAGGGATTGGCTTATCCGACTATTTCTAATCCTGTGCAAAGCAAGTTCAGGTATTTTGTCTTAAATGAATAAACAAGGTTTTAACGAAATATTGCTATTCGCTCGACTTTGATAAGTCAATTCCTGTTTTTCATTTTTAATAGTAATGGGGAGTGCTGCTTCCTTGATAAACTTAAAAAATTCTAAACAATAAGGCAGAAACTCTTGCCACATGCTGGAAACCGTTGAAAAATGGAAAATCGCAAGATTTGCAAACTATATTAGATCAGATTTGATCACATGCTATTGATTGGTTTGTGATACGTCCAAATTTTTGCAATAAAGGCCATCGGCTTTTATTTTTTTACTGGCCTTTTAAAACTTCCGATTAGTTGCTGTGATGGAATAGGGTATTTGCACTACTCATTAAAGCTGACAAGCTTCTTGCCATCAAATTTATATATCCCCAGGTTCCACGTGCCAAACCACATTTCACCCGATTGGGCTTTAAGAATAAAGTTGACATGGTCATCATTCATTCCCTCCGGCTGTCTGAAATTAGTGAAATTGCCTTTTCCCGAATTGTTAACATCAGATAGATAATTGCAAATACCAGCATCTCCACCAAACCATATTTTACCTGTATTATCTTCATTAATTGATGTAATAACGTCGTTGCTGAATGGATGATTGTTGCATAAACCATTTTTATTAGTGTAGTGCGCAATTGAAGACTCACCCTTAGCATGAGGATTATACCTGAATACACCACTACCAGTAAAGGTTGAATCGGCATATGTGCCAAACCAAAAATTTCCTTTGCTGTCTTCAAATATTGTTGCCACAATACTTTTGCTCAAGTCCTCATTTTTTATGAAATCGACAAAATGCTCACCATTGTATTTATATACACCTCCTTTTTCTATCGCACCAAACCACATATTGCCATGGCTGTCTTTTAATACACTGCCAAATGCGATATTGGTATTGGTATTTTCCAGTGCTATTTTTTTGAGTGAATTTGCTAGTTCAGTATTATGGCTGGAAAGATCTTTTGCATCACCCTTGTTATGCTGGCAGGTATTCAGGACACAGGGATTGTGCAATCTTTCTTTCTTAATTTTATAAGTCACATTATAACAGCATCCGCATGATACCGCACTTATCAGAATGTTGCCGTCTGAGTCTTCGCACATACTGGATATACCAAAGTCATCCGGATATCCCTTGCTCATTTGTATTTTCTCACTTTTGAGAAAAGCGCCCATGGAGGTACATTGTGCAAAATCACCTGCCTTATCAATATAATAAAGCTCATACCCAACCGTAAACCAAATTGCCCCCTTGTTATCCTCTATCAGTTGGTTTACTGGTTTTACTGACTCACTTTCATATATATTACCTTTCAGCGTTTCTGAGAAACTGATATTGGACTTGGAAACAGGTAGTTTTGTACCTGTAAATGATGGCTTTCTCTGGCTCTTTGACAGTAAGATATTATAGCGGATAATACCTCCGGTTGCACCAAACCATATATTACCGTCTTTGTCTTCTATCATTTTTGTCATGCCATCAAAACTTATCCCATCTATAGTCTTATAATTAGCAAACAGTTTGCCATCATATTTGTATAGCCCATCAGTGGTGCCAAACCAGAGATCACCGTTTTTATCCTGTATACTGCAATTCACCGAATGCTTATAGGGCCATGGGGTATTTTTTTCCGGATTTGTAATTCTGGATTTTCCTGCAACATTGTGAGTGTTTGCCGCTGATTGGGTTGTAGGTTTCACCTGGCCTAAACAAGATAAAGTAAGTGCAGACAGCACTATTAATGAAATGAACTGCTTCATGAGTTTAAGTTGTTTTTTGGGTTAAATAATAATATTTGATCAATACACACCCCGGAATGCCCTTATACAGGCATTTTTAAAATAAATCAGAGTGTTTTTTAGTCTTATGCTATCATCATTGAGCATTATCGTAACTAATCTGTAATGCTGATACATTATTCCCTCCGCAAGTCGGAGTATTAGAAGTGTTACCGGATATTGCAGAGAACAAACTGTTGGTGCTATTAGACAGAGTAGACGCTTTAACGGCTGTATTACTCTGCATGTTTGCACCATTTGCAATGCCGTTTAAAATTGAATTGCAAATTATATCCAGCCGGCTGTTGTCGGCATATTGCCTCATGCGTTCCGGGTTCTTAATATTCCCTAAAATCATTACCAGGCAAGGTGCTTTAGCATTCTTTAGCAGATAAATATTATCTCTCTTAGCAGAGACTATTTTCGAGTTATCAGTATTAGTTGAATTGTTTCTGCAATTGTCGCATTTTTCGCCTGGTGCATGATTACAAGCGGCACCATCTGGCAATATATTGCCTTGAAGCAAAGAAGTAAAAAGGGCCGTACTAAACAGGTTGCTTTGCTCTGCCTGAGCACTCTGTGCAGATACATAGATATCAAAATCGCCCTTTGCTTTTTCAGTGCCCGGTTCATCATTGAAGTGCAGGGATAAAAACAGATCGGGTTTTATGCTATTACACTGTTCCACACGTTGAGCAAGAGATACATTTCTATCATCATTTCTGGTAAGTTGAATATCTACATTCCATGATGCGGATAATTCTTTTAACCGGCGGGCAAGTTTAAGGCTGATATTCTTCTCATTCAATCCATCAGACTCAGCTCCAGCATCAGTTCCACCATGCGCGGGGTCCACCAAGACTACAATTTTTCTTTTTGCGGGCTCAACGATACTTGTTACATCCTTTCTTATGTTACAGGAAAAAATCAAAACAACGGTTGCTATTAAAGGTAGACCCATTAACATTCTGAATGAGACAAAAGAAGGTTTGGCAATATTTTGAAGCATAGCTAATCTTCGTTTTATGGTTGAAGAGAAAAAATGATGTTGTGGAACCAAATGACTTCCGTTGTTGTAAGATTTCAACACCATCATTGCAAAAACCTGAGTATCCCTATCTTTTACAGCATGCTCATCGGCTATAAATTCATGTACCAGGTTCAGTTCCTTCTGAATAATCCAGTAAAATGGGTTGAACCAGAAAATGCAGGTTATTAACTGACAAAACAGCTTGTCATAAGTATGTTTTTGCAGAATGTGTGTAGCCTCATGCCTGAAAATTAACTGGCCTATTTCACCATCCAGCAGAATTGAATTATTCCAGAACAAATAATTGAAGAAAGCGAAGGGCGCTTTGGGCAGGTCGGTTTGAACAACATTTATTTCACCAAATTGGGTAATGGGATATTGCCGGCACAATCGCCTGATTGTAATTATTCTGATAGCCAACATAACCAATAATACCAGGCTCAGGGATGCGGTAACCAAGCCGATAATATTATGCCAGTTAAAGTGGGTAACCTGTGCCACCGGTAATTTAGAAACGCCTGCATCATTGATATTTTCCTGTTGTATAAGCAGAGATATTGGTGCCAGCTTCGCTGATGCAACCGGAGAAAAATCGATGAAATGGAAATTCAGAAAGGGAATAATGATACTAAGAACCAACGATGAAAGCAAGAAGAAACGATTGTACTGATGAAGCCGGTAGCCACGTAAACCCAATATATACCAGGCAGTGAACACCCCGCTTACAACTATGCTTTTAAATATAAAAATGCCAAGTGGATCCATACAATTGTTTTTATTTTTTCTTCAACTGTTTTAGCAATAACTCCAGATCTTCAACTGAAAGTTTTTTTTCGTCAACCATGAACGAAACCACATTACTGAATGAACCTTCGAAATACCCTTTCGTAACATTGACAAGTGACATTTTTGAATAGTTGTGTTTTGAAACAGCAGGATGGTATCGATGATATCTTCCGACAGGTTCTATGCGAACAAATTTTTTGTCAACCAGCGTTTTCAGTATAGTGGCAACGGTGTTTTTGTGTGGCTGGGGTTGAGGCATAGCTTCCACTATTTCCATCAGCAAACCACTGTCCAGTTGCCATAATACTTTCATTACCTGTTCTTCTGCACGTGTAAGTGGTTTCATTCTGAACTATAATTGTAGTTCAAATGTAGAACTATGTTTTTAGTTCGCCAAATTTTTTATTTATTCATTCGCATAGGAATTGTAATCAGAGCTACTGGAATTAAATTTTTCAAGCCCTAAAGGGCATTGTCTGAATAACCAAAATAGTAAAGGTCCAGAATTAATGTGTAAATTATGTAAACAGAATAGGTCAAATTTAACGCAAAAAATCGCCTATTCAGGCGATTTAAAGCTGGTGGATTCCTGAAGTTTTCGGAGAGGCGTCGAATAGGTTACCCCTTTCCACCCGAAGGCATTCGGGACTATTAGGTATAGCAAGCACTCTAGCCGGTTGAGCTAATTAGCCAATCTATATATTTTCTGCTCTTCTTTTTTGGGTCTTAGTTTCTCTGGTCATAGCTTACCTTCTGGTGTAAGTGGGCGTCTTTTATAGTTGATTTATCAATTCAGTTTGTAAATAAACTCTTCTATTTCTTTCTGTCTGGCGTTTGCAAAACCTTTATCAGAGCCGATTTTTAAAAAACCACATTTTTCTAATACTTTTTGTGAACCAAAATTGTCAAACGCAACTCGTCCGAAAATTGGTCTGATAGTAACAATTTCAAGAAATTCTTTGAGTGCTTTGGTCGCAATACCTTGTCCCCAATATTTTCTGTCTATCCAATAAGTAATTTCCGTATCACCTGCCATTAAAAACTTAGCAATACTTCCAACAATAATATTGTCAATACAGATTGTCTGATTATTTACCGTTGGGTCGTCCAACAACTTTCTGTATTTTTTTAAGTATGCAGGTTTGTCTCCCGGGTCTTTCGGCATAAATGCAGCTAAATAGGCCCCTTCTTTGTCTATTTGAAATTGAAATAAAAAATCCAGGTCTGAAATTACTGTTGGCCTTAGTATTTTATCTGGTTTATCGTTTGTCATTTTTGTCTTGTTCTGGCAGGGGGTAAAATAATAAAACCCTTGCAGAACAAGGGTTTTATTATCAGGTGAGAAGGGCGGAGATATGTCGAATTTTTTTGTGGAGGATTTGGAACTATTTAACGACTATTTCTTGAAATAGGTTTTCTGTTAGAAAACTATTAATTTTGCCAAGTGTACAACATTATTGCAAGAGCAACGCTGCTATTTTATTGCAAAAAATATCCTGAAGCGGCAACCACTTTACAAGTGTGGTATCATGAATTAATTAAATGCTCTTTCAGGAATTTTAACGAACTGAAGCAAGCTTATGGAAACGCCAGCCTCGTTGGAGATGACCGGGTAATATTTAATATTATGGGAAATAAATACAGGCTGGTTGTGCGTATTGTATTTGAGTATAAGGCAGTAAAGATAAAGTGGTTTGGCACGCACAAAGAATACGATAAGATTGATGTTTCGGCAATTCAACACAAAAAATAATTTTATGACACTTAAGGTAATTAAGACAAAAAAAGAATATCGGGCATACCTAAACTGGGTGGATAACCTGTTTGACAAAAGGATAGCCCCGGAGAGTCCGGAAGGCGAAAAACTACAGGTGGCATTATTTTTGATAAAACATTATGAGGATGCTCATTTCCCAATACCCTACCCCGATCCTATTGATGCTATAAGAGCTAAGATGGGCGAGAAGGGGTTAAAAAACAAGGATTTTGTCGGAATTGTAGGTTCGAAAGGATATGTGTCGGCATTGCTCAATAAAAGAAAACCCTTAAACCTTGAGCTTGCAAAGATATTTCATCAAGAGCTTGGCATTCCAGCGGAGATTTTATTGGCGTAAAAAAAACCGGAAACATCAGTTCGATGTTTCCGGTTGAAGTGGACTCCCCCGACGAATTGTCGAACCAGTTAATGGACTTCTTTAATAAAATCTATACCTTAAAACAACATTTTAATAAAGATTACAGGTGAAATAACGAGGGTGCCTCTTACTAGAAATGGGCTTTGTCGTACAGGATCAAATTATATAACCATTCCGTAATTACCATATCCCAGCCTTCAGAACATCTTACGAAACTCTCTTTGTCTGGAACAAGACCTATATGAGTAAAGTGAAGGAGGCAGGAATTATTTTTTGTGCATATTTCAAAAACCATTTTAGTGTTTGTCCATTCTCCTTGATTTTCCAACCAGCTAAGCTTGCTAGCTGTAACGAGCCAAATTACTTTTTTACCCGGAATTACTTCAATCAATTTTTGTTTTGAATAGTGTGCGCCGGGATGGTTAATGATAAACTCATCATTTGTGTTTGTGCTAGTACCGGAAAAGTCTTTACCGCCCCACCATTTGGCCACATCGTTAGTAATACGTTGGAAAATTTCAAGTGCAGAGGTTGGCACGTCAATTGTTGTTGTATAGTTTTTTCCCATTGTGCTATTAGTGAAATCATCCTTCGCCTTGCCGTTCACTACAAAGTTGTACAACAGTTCTTTTATGCACATGTCGCACACCTGAACAAGTCTCTCTGATTCACTCTCGAGAACTACTCCATCATAAGTAAATCTAAGTGCTGTATTGTCGCCAGTAGGTGTTAATTCAAAGATGAATTTCGTACCTGACCAATCATAACCATCTGCATTACGATTGCTTTCAGTTGTAAGCCATACAAGCTTTTTATCAGGAACGAATTCGACAACTTTGTTTTTTGAGAAATGTTCATCTCCGATTTTAAATATAAACTCCGTGTGAAGATTAATTTTTTCACCCACAAATTCTTCGGGCCACCATTTTGAGAGCTCGATGAGGTGATCAAAAACACTATTCGTAGATTTTGCAAACTCTATAGATACAGTATAACTTGTTGAAATGTAATTCAGGTCTTTCATTTTGATTTGTTGTTAGCAACTAAGTTGAATTTCCGCGGCACCGCATGGTTGAGATGCCCTTGTCTTAGGGACGCAGGCAAAATGTATCATTTTGTCGGCTCTCTAAAAACGCCCTCCCCTGTGGTAAGATAAGAAAATAGGCTTGTTTTGATCCAGTGTGTCCAGCCTGGTTCGCAGTCTTTATAGCATTCAACTTCAGGTGTAAGTCCTTCATGTGTGAATTTGACATCAGTGATGCCGTCGTTTTCGTTGACCTCAAAAATTAATTTGGTGTTAGCCCATTCCTTTTTATTAGCGTACCACGGCATATTGCAGTCTGTAACTAACCAACTCACTCTTTTGCATGGTATCAATTCTGTTACGATAAAGTTGAAAAAGGAATCGCCTCCCATTTTCACTGTAAACGTATCGTTTTGCTTTTCCGCCCTTCCAGCAAAAGTCACTCCCCACCATGCCGGTACATCACTGATTTTTTTGATTGCTACATTTGCGCTGATGTTAGCCGAGAAATGAGTGTTAAAATTGTTATTTGTCATGCTCCTTAGTTTTATTAGATGCAAAAGTAGGATCCTGATTAACTAAAGTATTGTACAAATCGGAACTAGCTTACATAATGCATTGTGGCAAGTTCGTTCATGCTGTTTTGAAGGTCAGTAGGGGTAGATCCGGTGAACCTCTTAAACGCCCTGATAAAGTGCGATTGGTCGTGGTAATACTGATAAATATGTCCTTTCAGGTCATGTAATTTTATGCCGGAAGAGTATGCCTGATAAAATTGCTTAAACCGGAGTATTTCCGACAGGTTCTTCGGACCTGTGCCGAGATGTTCTAAAAATTTTTTATGAAGCCATCGTGAGCTGTAACCGGTTTCCTTTTCAAGTCGGGCTACGTTTATCTGACCGTTAGTATCAGATATCCTTTTTATACAATAATCATATATGTGGTCTGGGGCGGTATTTTTCAATTGACTGATGAGAAAATTTTGCAAGAGCCGAGATTTCACCGTTAAGTTGCCAGTTGCTCCAAGTTTGCTTTTTAGTTCATTCAGACGATATCCGAACAATTCCGATACCTCAATTATTTGATTTTTGACCTCCGCGTATGATAAATGGAATAAGCGGTAGGCTCCTAATGGGTTGAATTCTATTATTATTGTTCCGGTTTGGCTATCATTTTCGGAATCCAGAATCACAGGCCTATCAATAAAACCTGTTAACGTTAGCTCATTTTCACTTTGAAGAAATGCTTTGCCATCAATACATGCAACTATTCCGTTACAACAGGTAAGTGTCAATTTAATATTTGCATTCGGTACAATTAGTTTTTTGTCAAGGGCAGGAAGGTGACCACTGCTTTCAAAGACACACATTTTCTCAACGTATGGTACTAACAGAGGATGAAGAGTAATTGAGTGAAAGTAAAATGACATTGTGTTTACCTTAGAATAGCTAAGGTACTTTTTGCGCGTCATATTGACAATATTCGCCTTTAATTTAAAATAGATCGAAAGATTTATTAGCCAATTGTATCTATTAACCTACTCTATATTAGCAGTTGGTTCGACTCTTCATAGAGCTTAAATAATAAAACCCTTGGTGTACAAGGGTTTTATAACTGGTGGAGAAGGGCGGGAATATGTCGAACTTTTTTGTTGAGGATTTGGAGAGATTTAACCTTACAATCTGATCAATTTAATACCTAAAATTGTGCAAAAAAAAATTGCATGAAAAAAAATGACTTGGATTCATATGATCGGACAGAAGACATAACTCCTGAGGAAGTACGTCAATTTGAAAAATTTACAAACTATACCAATGACGAGCAAAATGAACTAATAAAAACTATCAAAATATATGTTCGATTTATTTATAACGTCTGTTCCAAACGGGAAAAAAAGGAGACCGAGAAGCTAAAGTAACTTTCTCATCTTTACTTATATCAGCTATTACCGCCATTTTATCCGCATAAGGTTATGCGGCATTTTTATGCGTTTTCTAAGCTTATGCCTACTTGCCAAAAAAAGGAAATGATTATTCCAAAACAGTGTATTCTCAAAAAATAATAATGTTTTATAATTACCTTCACGGCACTAAAGATATAGAGTGCAAATGAAGTATCTTGAATGGAACAACTTAATCTCGAGTTACTTTTTTAATCTGGCAAACGCCGGAAAGGACATTCATTTATATATAACCAAGAAAGATATTATTCGGCTTGGTAAAACAGTTTTACAAGAATCAGAAGACGACATTTGGAATGATTTCCTCAAAAAATTAAAAAAAGGACTGCCTGGCTCGACTTTTTCTTTTGATATTTTCGACAATGCGGTTTATTGTTTAAACCAATGGAAACGTCCAGGAATAAAATCTATTGAAGGGGTTGAGTTAAAATATCCGCCATATATTGCTTATCTCGCCTTTTCGGTACTACCATTAATTGAAATTCAAGGAGATTATAATGCCAATAATTACTATGATAGATTAGCGGATTTTTTGCGAGAAAATAATATTAATCAAAATTTAAGAGGCAAACTAAAGGATATTGATAATTTATGGACTGACCTTTCAAGTTGGGCAAATGGAGTAAAAAATGGTGAACTCGGTTATTTCAAAGCAATTGTGTTTTACCATACAACATGGAGATTTGTAGGCAAGCCTTTTTCACAATGCGTATTGACACCAAAGGCAATACGGAAAATGCCCAACTTTTTTTACTCTTCAGGATTAACTCCAAAAACTTTTTATCAGGATGAAATTTTTCAGAATCATCTTATACGGTATGGTCTGACAATACTTGGTTTAAAACAGAGCGTAATTGATCTATAGGTATAGGCGTTTAGATCGCAATAATGTAGCTTTGCCTTATGGAGAGGCGAATTACCTTTGCAGGTGTGAATTCAATTATGTTCCACCAACGGTTTAAAACAGACGACGACTGCCTGGAATATTTATCCGGCGTTA
>CAIVEH010000151.1 GCA_903904855.1 uncultured Bacteroidota bacterium
AGGTATAAAAAGGTATAAAAAGGTATATTCTGGGTATAATGTTACCTGGAATTTGGGGAAAATTGGAGGAGATTTGTTTCATAGTTTAATAAATTATCAATTATCCTATTAATTTGGAACAAAGGTAAGGTAAATAGTTGTTATTTCCTAATTATTTAGCATATTTATTTTTTGTATCTGTATTTTCAGAATTATAGAATTTTCGGAATGGAATGGTAATAGAAGCCGTGACTATAGGAATACGCTTGTTTAATTCTGGCGAAATTGATAAGGATCAGGTCCGCTATGTGGAGGGCTTTTCTACTGAGCGGCGCAAGGCTAATACGGAAGCAGGACGATTCGGCATATCAGGGAAGCGTGATGCTTCGACCAGTATCCATTATTTTATTTTTTATAACCTTCGACTAGTGGGAATTACTTGCACTATAAATAAAGGTATTTTATTAATCATATTGTTTTCTGTTCTTGTTTGATAAATCTAATTTCTGGTGTAATAAATCTAAAATTATTTTTAGATGCATTATTGCTGTGAATATATTTATGAGGTTCAAAGAACTCAAAAGATATACTTAAAAGAATACTCAATATAATAGAAATTACAGTAAATATCTCGTCATCTCCCCAAATGTTTTCCGTAATAAATTTTGATAATTCTATAAAGCACAAAAAAGTTATTGTTGAATATAACCTTATTCTTTTCGCTAACCTATCTAATAATTTCCTCTTTAACTTAGACTCAAAAATAATATTCTGTGTTGCCAAAAAATGACATATTTTATCATATTGAATTTCTATTATTTGTTTAGCGACAATAAAACGAAAAGTAACAATTGCGCAAGCAAAAAACAAAAAAGCTATTAAATAAGATAAATTTTTCAAATATTTAAAATAATACTGGTGCCCTTCACTTTCTAATACTATTTTACGCTTTTTTTCAAGTTCATTGTAAGCGTTGTTGTATTTTTCACTATCATCAGAATATAGGTATAGTTTATTGAAAAAATCACTTCCTAAGTCATGAGATTGGATTTGTTTGGCTAACGGATTATCGAATGACACATTATTACGGGTATGGAAAAAAGTGCCTAGCCAATTTGTGATTATTCCCCTTTCTGTATCATTAAACTTTTTAGATATAAATACTATATCTTCTGGAATTGTATCATAACTTTCAATTACATAAAAATTTGAATCCGGTTTTTTCCCTTCAAAACCAATACATAAATTATTTTCCTCATTCAATATTGCTTTCAATACAGCATCATGCGACGCTTCCTCCCTACAACTCCATTTTTTATTAATTGTAATTGCTTTAATACTTGGCGCAGTAATTATATTTTCTTTATACAAATGAAATAGTGGAATTACATAACCTGATGCCGACAGCCCAATAACCCGATTAGCTTCGAAATCATTTTTTTGAACATAATAAAACACTATTTTTTTATTTTTTAATGTGTCAATATTCAAAGGTTTGTCTTTCCTTGTTACAAAATACCCTGAATAATAGGGCGATTTTTCGGCTCCTCTTTTTGTAATAAATGCCTTAGTAAAATATTTGTCTATTTTATCTTTATATTGAAGATATACACATGGTGGAACTTCAATTATTGATTTTCCTTTGAGTGAATCAACATTTATTGCATAGCCCGATTTTTTTGCCGGAATAATATTTATACTATCATGAGTTCTCAAGCTATCTGCCATTTCAAGAAATGCAGTTTTGAAAACTGTAGTAGTGTCCAAATATTCAGTACCATAAAATGAAATGTTTATTTTATGATTGTCTGGAATATTTTCTTCCTTATTGCATGAAAAGAAAAACAATAATAAAAAGATAAGTTTGCAATTCTTCATAATTCAATATGAATTTTGTCTGAGTTAAAAAATATAGAATAAGATATTTGGCAATAATATAAAATATCACTGACAATTCCAAGAGCAATAAATTCAAATACTTAATTTATTAAATACAATTATTTCAAGTAAATATTAGTTCCAATTTAGAAATTACATTAAAGCTATATGGCATAAGTTCAAAGCTATTAAAAGTATTGGTCAACAACCTGGCACATTGAAATTGAACCACTATTGTATCAAAAACAGAAGAGGCTGCCTTCGTTAGAAAACAGCCTCTTCCTCAAAAATTATTAACTGATTATTCTTTTATCAGCTTGGTTGTAAAGTTCTCAGTACCTGCACTTACACTAATTATGTAAATGCCGCTTGCCTGATTGCTAAGATCAAATTGTAAAGGAGCACCTTGATTTTCAGTTACTTCTTTTGTTGTAATTAATCTGCCACTTAAATTGGTAACGATAATACTTGCCTGGGTATAATCGGCAGGAATAACCACATTAAATGCCCCGGTAACAGGATTAGGGTATACACTGATTAAACGGGCAAGAGGGATATTATTATTTTTGTCGTTGTTACCAGTATTGCTGTCTTTATGTCCGGAGGAAGAAGATATTGCGGAGAAAGTTGCAGCAATAGTATGATTAGCAGAAACCGAATAGAAGGTATAACTGCTGGCAGGTGTAACACTGCTGCCATCTACAGTTAAGGTTGCAATAGCATATCCGGTATTAGGCGTAATTGCGTAGGTAACAGTATCACCTACATCTACCAGGGATGGACCAGAAGGTGTTATTGAACCGTGAGGGCCAGAAGAAGCAGTTATTGTAAAATCAATTATAAAGCTTGCACTGATAGTGTGGTTTGCTGTTACGGAACTAAACGTATAAGTGTAGCTTGAACCAGGACTTACGGAAAATGCAATATTTACGCCATCAACAGTGATATTATCTATTTCATAACCTGAAGCTGGTGTAATCGTATAACTTTTGTTGGTGCCATAATTCACAGTTGAAGTACCAGAAGAAGAAATAGACCCATGAGAGCCTGCAGATGCTACAATTGTGTAAGTATTGATAGCAAAAGAAACACTGATCGTATGATTTGCAGTAACAGTACTGAAAGTATAGGAAGAAACAGCACCAACACTTGCGCCATCAACAGTTACTGTATTAATATGATAGCCGGTTGCAGGAGTCATTGTATATATCTGACTGCCACCGGAAGAAACCACTGTAGAACCTGTTGGAGAAATGGTTCCGTTAGCGCCAGATGAAGCTGTAATAGTATAGGTGTTGATTGCAAATGATACACTGATAGTATGACTGGCGCTTACTGAGCTGAAGGTATATGTAGAAACTGCGCCAACACTGGCTCCATCGACTGTTACAGTATTAACATGGTAACCGCTGGAAGGAACCATTGTATAAGTCTGGCTGCCACCTGCTGAAACTGTTGCAGTGCCTGCCGGAGAAATGGAACCATTTGAACCGGATGATGCGGTAATTGTATATATATTGATTGCAAATGTTACACTGATAGTGTGATTTGCGGTAACTGTACTAAATGTATAAGAAGAAACAGCACCAACACTTGAGCCATCTACTGTAACTGTATTCACATGGTATCCGCTGGCAGGGGTCATTGTATAGGTCTGACTGCCACCAGAAGAAACTACAGTTGTGCCAGATGGAGAGATAGTACCATTTGTGCCTGCAGAAGACGTGATTGTAAATGTATTAGCAGCGAAAGAAACACTGATTGTATGATTTGCAGTAACAGTACTGAAAGTATAGGAAGAAACAGCACCAACACTTGTGCCATCAACAGTAACAGTACCCACATGGTATCCGCTGGCAGGGGTCATTGTATAGGTCTGACTGCCACCAGAAGAAACTACAGTTGTGCCAGAAGGAGAGATAGTACCATTTGTGCCTGCAGAAGATGTGATTGTAAATGTATTAACAGCGAAAGAAACACTGATTGTATGATTTGCAGTAACAGTACTGAAAGTATAGGAAGAAACAGTACCAACACTTGCGCCATCAACAGTTACAGTATTCACATGGTATCCGCTGGCAGGGGTCATTGTATATATCTGACTGCCACCAGAAGAAACTACTGTAGAACCTGTTGGAGAAATGGTTCCATTAGCGCCAGATGAAGCTGTAATTGAATAAGTGTTGATAGCAAAAGATACACTGATTGTATGGTTGGCGCTTACAGCACTGAATGTATAAGTAGTAACGGCACCTACGCTGGCACCATCAACTGTAACAGCATTTACATGGTAACCGCTTGAAGGAACCAATGTATAAGTCTGACTACCTCCTGCTGAAACTGTTGCAGTACCAGCCGGAGAAATGGAACCATTTGATCCGGATGATGCTGTAATAGTGTATGTATTGATAGCAAAAGTGACATTGATTGTATGATTTGCAGTAACTGTACTGAATGTATAGGATGTAACAGCACCTACGCTGGTTCCGTCAACAGTAACAGTACTCACATGATATCCGCTGGCAGGAGTAATAGTATAGGTCTGACTGCCGCCAGAAGATACTACAGTAGCACCAGATGGGGAAATTGTTCCATTTGCACCAGATGAAGCGGTAATTGTATATGAATTGATAGCGAAAGAAACACTAATTGTATGATTTGCTAAAACAGTACTGAAAGTATAGGAAGAAACAGCACCAACACTTGCACCATCAACAGTAACTGCATTTACATGATATCCTGTAGCAGGAGTCATTGTATATGTCTGACTGCCACCTGATGATACTACTGTAGAACCTGATGGGGATATTGTACCATTAGCACCAGATGAAGCGGTAATTGAATAAGTGTTGATTGCAAAAGATACACTGATAGTATGATTGGCGCTGACTGAGCTAAAAGTATAAGTAGTAACTGCACCAACGCTTGCCCCATCGACTGTAACATTGTTAACATGATAACCACTGGATGGAACCATGGTATAAGTCTGACTACCACCTGCTGAAACCGATGCAGTACCTGCCGGAGAAATAGAACCATTTGATCCGGACGAAGCTGTAATATTATAACTGCTAACAGCAAATGAAGCACTGATGGTATGATTGGCGCTTACAGAACTGAAGGTATATGTACCGCTTGTGCCGACACTACTGCCATCAACAGTTACATTTGAAATCAAATACCCTGAGTTAGGTGTGATGGTGTAAGTCTGACTGCCACCATATGTAAGTGTTGTAGTACCTGTAGGAGATATGATACCATTTGCACCGCTGGCGGCAGAGATAACAAATGTATCGGGCGAGGCATAAGCCATAACTGTATGAAAATCTGAAATAGTATAAAAAGTATAGCTGGAAACCGGGCCTACATCAACACCATCTACTACTACGTTACTTATGTAATTTCCCGGATAAGCAGTAATTGTAAAGGTTTGTGTATCTCCGTAATTCAGGATCATGTACCCGGCTGGAGAAATACTGCAACCACCTACTGACCATCCATCCAGTTCATAGGTATTCAATTCATAGTCAACATAGATGGTATGATTGGCTGTAACTGAACTGATAGTATAAGATAATCCGCTAACACCTACACTTACACCATCAACAAGAACATCGGCTATATAATATCCGGTATTTGGGGTCATAGTATAAGTAATGTTACTGCCATAATTTACAGTCGAAACACCGGCTGGCGAATTTACACCATAACCATTCGATGACTCTGTAATAGTATAAGTATTGATGGCGAAGGATACACTAATTGTGTGGCTGGCCGCGATTGAGGTGAATGTATATGAGGAGATTGCACCTACGCTACTGCCATCAACTACTACATTGCTTACATGGTAACCTGTTGCAGGAGTAAACGAATAAGTCTGACTGGTTCCATAATTTGTAACTGTTGCTCCGGTTGGCGAAATGCTGCCGTTTGCGCCTGATGATGCCGTTAGTGTATAAGTATTGATAGCAAAAGTTGCACTGATATTATGGCTGCCAGCAGTTACCGGTGAAAATGTGTAAGTTGACACAGCACCCAAACTACTGCCATCAACAGTTACACCTGAAACATGATATCCGGTATTCGGAGTAATTGAATATACCTCGTTAGTCCCTGGGCAAACATTTGTAACACCTGAAGGTGAAATACTACCATTGGAGCCTGCTGTTGCAGTAATGGCTGAAAGAGCAACTACAGTAACTGATGCAGTAGAAGTACATCCTCCAAGTGTATATGTTATTGTTGCTGAACCTGCTGCAACACCTGAAACAGTTCCGGATGATGACCCTGCAGCAGCAATACCAGCATTACTGCTGCTCCATGTGCCTGATCCGTAAGATGCAGCAAGAGTGGTACTGCTTCCTGCACAAATTGAGGCAGTTGAAGGAGAGATACTTATTGTTGTATTAAATGATGAAGTAGATGAAGGATTGCCATTAACAATTACCTGGAGTGAATAAGAACCAGGAATGAGACCTGAAGGTAATTCAAACTGAACAGTATCTGCCGCGCTACCAGTCATAACCGTACCAGGCCTGTTCCAGTTGAAAGATCGTGCATACCATGATCTTGATCCGTTGCTGATTTTAATTATCGGGTAATTGGTCGACATGGCCCAATCATCTCCGTAAGCAGCGCCTTCAGAGATACCTGTGAATAAAGTACCTGCAACTGTAAAAGTGTCGCAATTATTGCGAATTATATTGCTAACAGCTGGTTTACCTGCAGTAAGCGGAGAACCTCCAGGTGTGTAAGTATAATACCTCTTGGATCCAATAGGCTGATAGAGAACAGTACCATCAGGCAGATCCAGCATATTGCTGACATAGGTAGGCAGGTTTAATGAATCTGCCCCAGATGGTGCAGAAATGGCTGTAAATGTATTTGTTGTATAATCGAACTCATAAAAATATGTTGGAGTAGGAAAATCTACAGCGAATGTTGACTTAGGAGATACTATCATCAGTATTTTACCATTATTCATCATAGCCATTGGTGCATCAGGTGTGGCGTAACCACCAGGTAAATCCGGACCGGCAGTCCAGGTTCCAGGGCTGGAACTGCCCGAAGGTGTATAATAAGCAGTATGCCCTGTAGCTCCGACAAAAAATCCCTGACCATTAGGCAACAACATTGCGGCCCCAGTTTCATGTTCAACAGAATCATACAATTGCACCGGCACTGTTGCATCGGTTACCCAGGTATTAGAAGATGGTATATATCGCTCGGTACTTGTCTGTGCAAAGTCCACCTGCAATATGCTGTTATCTGGCAACTTGAGCCAGGAAGCTTCAACATGCGGAAGCATTGTGTTTGGGACAAGAGTATATGAATTGGCAAGTGGATCAAAAATATAAATGTCATGGGCATAATCGGCAGCGGCTAACAACAATTTCCCATCGGGCAGATTTTCACTAACTCCATCACTAAAATTTACTCCTGCAGGAGTAGTAAGCGAAGTCCAGGTATTTGCAATCGGATCATAAATTTCGGCTGCATTTCCAGCGCCATATTCGCCACCTCCAACATATACTTTACCATTGGGCATCACCCATGAAGAAAAATAAAGGCGGTCATTATTCATCAGAGCAATGGTTGACCATGTACCATTTGCATAACTACCTGTTGAGTCAGGTGTAAGTTTATCCCAGGTAGTTCCCGGAGTAGTTCCAAAACCGCCATATATGCTTTTTGAAATCACACTTCCATCAGGTAGCAACAACATTACACCTCCACTAAAATGTGGCGCAAGGTTTGTCAACGGAGTCCACGTCTGGGCGCCAATCTGGCTATTTATCCCCAATACGATAACAAACAAATAAAATATGCTATTTTTTACTAGATTTCGTGAAAAATGTGCCATAACCCAAAAATTAATTGTTAACTATTAGCAAATCCAGTGCAAATTACTGAAAATCTCTAAAAATCAAAACCTATTTGTTAATTATTTTACAAGAGAGGGTTAATTAATAACTAAATTAAAATAATTATATACTTATTTTAAGCAATGTGATATTGA
>CAIVEH010000152.1 GCA_903904855.1 uncultured Bacteroidota bacterium
CCGTGAGTCGCACAGAATAAAATAATGCCGGAAAAACTCAACCATTTTTTCTCGATTTTGCTAAAAAACGCTCAAAAACCAGAGGGGCTGAATAGTAACCATAATTCTGATTTTCTTCAGAATTGGGTTATTCCTTTGCATCAATGAATCTTCGAGTTACCAGGCCGATTCAATCAGTATTCAGTAAAATGGCTGTTTTGATACTGCTGTTGGACTATAGTTATGGCTTATCGGGCCAGACAAAAAACCTGGATTACTATATTGGTAAAGGAATTACAAATAGCCCTGTGCTGAAGGATTACCAGAACCAGGTAAAATTAAATTCTATAGATAGCGAGCGCCTGTCAGCCATGTTCAGGCCACAGGTAACTGGAATCAGTAACAATGCATATTCACCGGTAGTTAATGGCTGGGGTTACGATCAGGCCATTACAAATGGGGCTAGTTTCACCGAAATGGTAAATGTGAGTCAGGCATTTGCCGGAAAGAAAAATCTGGGCACCCAACACAAAGGAATTAACTTCCAGAGTGATTCTGTAAGGAACGTCCAAAAGCTGACGGAACAGGAACTGAAAAGAAGTATCACTGCACAATATATTACTTCCTATGGAAGTCTGCAACAACTCAATTTCTACACAGAGGTAAACCAGATACTGAAAAACCAGGAGGTCATCCTGAAGAAATTGACAGAAAGTAATATTTACCGGCAGACTGACTATCTCACCTTCTTGGTAACAATGAAACAACAGGAACTGCAGATGAAACAACTGCAGATTCAGTACCGCAATGATTTCTCAATGCTCAATTATCTCTGTGGTATTTTCGATACCTCAGCAGGTGCTCTTGATGACCCCGCCATTTCATTACAACAATTGCCTGATACGTCAGCTTCCGCATTTTTCTATCAGTATAAAACAAATTACCTGAAGCTGGAAAATGAGCGCAGCATTATTGATTACTGCTACAAACCCAAGCTTAGCGCTTTTGCAAATGGCGGCTATAGCAGTACCCTCCTTTACCAGGCTTATAAAAATTTTGGAGTAGGAGCGGGCATTAACCTGAATGTGCCTATCTATGACGGTCATCAGCGGCAGATGCAGCACCGTAAAATCAAACTGAGTGAAAACAGTAATGAAAATTATAAGGACTTTTTCGGCAGACAATACAGTCAGCAGATTGCAATGCTGCGGCAGCAACTGGCTGGAACAGATTCGCTGATCAGTGACATCAATGAACAGATCAAATATTCAGATGCACTGATAAAAGTAAATGGTAAATTACTGGAGACCGGGGATGCAAAGATCCCGGATTTTGTGATCGCTATTAATAACTATCTCACTGCCAAAAACCTGCTTACACAGAATAACATAAGCCGTATGCAAATCATTAACCAATTAAATTACTGGAATCGATAAATATCCGCTCATGATAAACTTAGTCAAGATTGTAATTTTATTCATGTGCCTAATAGCATCAGGCTTGTACTCCTGCAAAGGACCTGAGAAAAAAGAGTCAACTGAAGAGAAAATTGAAGCAGGCACACCGGTGACTGTTACCACAATGGGCACTGATGCGCTTACCGAATATATTGATTTGAATGCTACAGCTACATTTCTGCAAAAAAACTATGTAAAAGCCAATGTAAACGGATATATCCAAACTGTAAATGCCACACCTGGTAAGTTTGTAGCAGGTGGCCAAACGCTATTTATAATCAAAACCAAAGAAGCTCAGAGCCTTGACAATACCGTAAATAAACTCGATCCCTCTTTTAAGTTTTCAGGGGTAAATAATATTAAGGCAAGCGCCACTGGCTTCATTACGCAGCTCAATCACCAGGTTGGTGATTATGTGCAGGATGGTGAGCAGCTTGCTGTAATCAGCAACCAGAACAGCTTTGCATTTATACTCAATCTGCCTTACGAACTGAAGCAATACCTGGATAAAAACAGCTCAGTTGATATGGTATTGCCTGATGGTTCAAAACTGAAAGGCCAGGTTACAGAATCAATGCCAAGTGTAGATGCAGCGACACAAACACTGAATGTGGTGATTAAAGTACCAGAAGCAGAAAAACTGCCCGAAAACCTCATAGCCAAAGTAAGAATAATCAAGACCAATAAGGCATCAGCGCCATCTCTGCCAAAAACAGCCATACTCACCAACGATGTGCAAAGTGAGTTCTGGGTAATGCAGATACTCGATTCTGTTACTGCGGTGAAGGTGCCCATAAAGAAAGGTATAGAGACATATGACCGGGTGGAAATTCTGGAACCGGTATTTACAGCAAACGATAAAATATTGATCACAGGAAATTACGGATTACCCGATACTGCCAAAGTGAGAATTGTATTAAATTAGAGGATGAAAAGGATAAAGAAACAGACTATTGAATCATTGGTTGCAGAGATACTGCAAACTACCCTGTTTTTTCAAAATCAGGCGCAAAAACAAGTCAATATTGCGCTTACCCTGAGGAACTGGGCCATTGGTCATTATCTTTTTGAGTATGAACAGAATGGCACCGACAGGGCGGAATATGGTGAGCAGCTATATAAGAATATTTCCGGCAGACTTACCAGTTCTGGTTTAAAGGGTTTATCATTCACCACATTGCATCTTTGTAAGCAGTTTTACCTGGCTTATCCTCAAATTGTTCAGACAGTGTCTGAACAATTTGAGTTAAATAAATTTAAAATATCAAATGCAGGTCCTGATAAAAATCTACCGCGCAAAAAGATTGTTCAGACAGTGTCTGAACAATTCAAAGCAGACCCAGACCTATTAATTAACAGGCTGAGTTTTTCTCATTTCATAGAACTTCTGAAGACAGATAGTGATCTGAAACGAACGTTTTATGAAACAGAAGCACTGAAGAACAGTTGGTCTGTACGCGATTTGCAGCGTGCGATAAATAGTATGCTTTATGAGCGCACAGGGCTTAGCACAAAGAAAAAAGCCACAATCAGGAGGCAGGAAAAAAACAAATCACAGGAATCTTATTCCGAATTGATCCGCGATCCTTACTTGCTGGAGTTCTTAGGCCTTGAAGAAAAACATGAGTACACTGAACAAGAACTGGAACAAGCGATAATAGACCATTTACAATCCTTCCTGATTGAATTGGGCAGAGGTTTTTGTTTTGAAGCCCGCCAGAGGAGAATTACATTTGACAATAAGCATTACAGGATAGACCTTGTTTTTTATCACCGCATATTGAAATGCCATGTACTGATTGATCTTAAAGTAGGCGAATTCGATCACGCAGATGCCGGGCAAATGAATGTGTATCTGAACTATTACAAAGAAAACGAAATGGCAGATGGCGACAAACCGCCCATAGGCATTATTTTATGTGCAAACAAAAACGAACACCTGGCGAGATATGCCACTGCAGGCCTTCCGCAAAAAGTATTCGTATCAAAATATCTGGTAAACTTACCGAGTGAAGCTCAACTGATACGCATCATAAAAGCTGAACAAAAGAAACTGAACAAGGGATAACCAATAACATTGCCGTTGCGAAAAGCAACAGATTTCAGAAAGCAAATGAAGAACTTTTTCGTTTCCTACAAGCAGCCGCTGACCGTTGTTCTCGTAATGATCATTATGGGGGGCATGTTTGCATACAGCAGGCTGCAGACGGCCCTGTTTCCGGAGATCACTTTTCCCAAAATAAAGATCATTGCAGATGCAGGGTTGCAGCCAGTGAATAAAATGATGGTTACGGTTACCAAGCCTTTGGAAAACGCCATTAAACAGGTACCAGATCTAAAAACTATACGCAGTACCACTAGCAGGGGCAGTTGTGAGATTTCCGCCTTCATGAACTGGGATAGCAATGTGGACCTGGACAAGCAGCGTATAGAATCTAAAATTGCAGAAATAAGAAATTCACTGCCGCCGGATGTAGCTATAACCGTTGAGAAAATGAATCCGTCTATATTACCGGTGATGGGCTTTACGCTGGAGAGCAATACCAAATCACAGATAGAACTGAAACAATTGGCCAACTATACAATCAAACCTTTTTTGTCGCAGGTAGAAGGGATTGCAGAGATCAGGATTATAGGCGGCAAACAAAAGGAATACTGGGTAACCCTCGATCGGCAGAAAATGACTGCCATAGGTATTTCACCTGATTCAATAAGTGCAACGCTGGCCAACACCAATTTCATTAAAACAAACGGGTATTTATCTGAATACAGGTATCTATACCTTTCAGTAACAGATGCCCAGGTGCATACAACCGAAGATATAGGGAACATGATAGTGCGCAATGATGGCAAACGGATCATTTACCTGAAAGACTTTGCCACAGTGCAGGTTCATGATGCAAATGAATACATAAAAATCAATGCCAACGGCAGGGATGGTATTCTTGTAGCAGTAATAAAACAGCCCAATTCCAACCTGGTGGATGTTTCTGAATTAATTGATAAGAAAGTTACAGACCTTAAGCAGATATTGCCCAAAGATGTAATAATAAAGCCCTATTACGTGCAGGCTGATTTTGTAAAAGATTCTGTAAAGAGCGTTACAGATAGCTTGTGGATCGGGTTGGCATTGGCAATTATTGTAGCCATGATCTTTCTTCGCTCATTAAAAGCCAGCGCTACCATTTTAATAACCATACCAGTTACTCTTTGCCTCACGCTAATTGTATTGTTTACTGTTGGTTACACTTTTAACATCATGACGCTTGGCGCTATAGCAGCAGCCATCGGCCTGATAATAGATGATGCTATAGTAGTAGTAGAACAGATACACCGCACTCATGAAGAACATCCCGAAGAACCGACTGCAACATTGATTCCGAAAGCCATCAGATACCTGTTTCCAGCTATGGTCGGATCTTCTGTCAGCACTATAGTAATATTCCTCCCGTTTGTATTGATGAGTGGGGTGGCTGGCGCTTACTTCAAGGTAATGACAAATACTATGATCATTACCCTGATCTGTTCCTTCTTTGTTACCTGGATAGGCCTCCCGGTTGTTTACCTCCTCCTCTCCCGCAACCGGAAGAAGCCTCTGAAATCTGTGATTTCTCATGATGTAAAAAGTCAGAGATGGGTTTCGTTTTTTATTCAAAAGCCTATCCTTAGCCTGATTATGGTTGGTGCGCTAATCTTTTCCATTGTTTATATTCTACCCAGATTGGAAACCGGATTCCTGCCGGAAATGGATGAGGGAAGTATAGTGCTTGATTACAGTTCCCCGCCCGGTACATCATTGGAAGAAACCGACAGAATACTGAGGCAAGTGGAAAAGCTGATAGTTGCCACACCTGAAGTAGAAACCTATTCACGCCGGACAGGCACGCAGATGGGTTTCTTTATTACAGAACCCAACAGAGGCGACTACCTGATTCAGTTAAAGAAAAGCAGGTATAAAAAAACTGAAGAAGTGATCAGCGAGCTGCGGAAAAATATTGAAGCCACCCAACCTGCACTTCGTATCGATTTTGGTCAGGTAATCGGTGATATGCTGGGCGATCTCATGACATCGGTTCAACCAATTGAAGTAAAGATTTTCGGAGACAACCACCAAAAATTGCAGCAACTTTCCAGGCAGGTTAAAGAAATTGCCTCAGGAGTAAAAGGAACTGCCGATATGTTTGATGGCATTGTAATTGCCGGCCCATCTGTTCGGGTGATACCAGATTATGCAAGGTTAGCACAATTTGGCATTTCACCAGCAGGATTGCAATACCAATTGCAGAATTCCCTTGAAGGCAACATAGTAGGGACTCTTTTGGAGAAAGAACAATTATCCAATATCAGGATGCTTTATCCCGGCAGCAGACAAGTAAGCGTTGCCGACCTGCAGAAATTACAGGTATTCTTACCAAACAGTAAACTCACGCCAATTACCAGTTTGGCTACAGTAGTAATTGACTCTGGTGACGCAGAAATTCAAAGAGAGAATATCCAATCAATGGGTGTGGTAACCGGTAGGTTGGAAAAACGGGATCTCGGCAGCGTTATCGCAGATATAAAAAATGAAATAGGCTCAAAAATCGCATTGCCGCAAGGTTACCATATTGAGTATGGCGGCTCGTTTGCCGATCAGCAAAAGTCGTTCCGGGAGTTACTGATGATACTCATTTCATCCAGCCTGCTGGTCTTTGGTGTGGTTCTCTTTTTATTCCGTGATTTCAGGGTAGCACTTTTAATTGTACTTCTTGCAGTACTGGGTATTTCGGGCAGTTACCTTGCATTGTTTATCACGCATACACCGCTGAATGTGGGAAGCTATACCGGCCTTATTATGATAGTCGGTATTATAGGAGAGAATGCGATTTTCACTTTCCTGCAATTCCGTGATGCTATTTTAGAAAAGGGAGTAGATGAAGCCATAATCTATTCCATATCTACCCGTCTGCGTCCAAAATTAATGACTGCCCTTGGTGCCATCATCGCACTTATGCCACTTGCATTGGGTATAGGTACAGGTGCACAACTCCACCAGCCACTGGCCATATCAGTTATTGGCGGGTTTATTATTGCATTACCTTTGCTGCTTATTGTGCTTCCTTCATTTCTAAGGTTGTTATTTATAAAAGAAGGAAATAATTACTTATCAACTGTTAAAGAATAAATTTATTTTTGGGATAAGATGACTTTTATATCCCTCCAGTTTCTTGTTTTTTTCATGGTGGTTACACTATGGTTTTTCAGGTTGAAAAACCAAAATGGCCGTATATGGCTGTTACTTATTGCCAGCTGTTACTTTTATATGTCGTTTATTCCTGAGTATATACTTATTCTAGGGGGGACTATAATCGTTGACTATTTCGCTGGAATACAGATTGAGAGAAGTGAAGTAGGTAACCGTAAATTCTGGCTGGTACTTAGTATCATTGCCAATATTGGTGCGTTGGCGGTGTTCAAATACTACAACTTTTTTATTGACAATATTCATTCCGGTTTTCTGTTTTTTGGTAAGCCACTCCAACTGCCATTGCTTAAAATGGCACTTCCCATAGGGCTTTCATTTCATACTTTCCAGGCACTTAGTTACACAATTGAAGTATACCGCAGAAAGCAATCTGCGGAAAGAAATTTTGTTGTTTATGCCCTGTATGTAATGTTCTACCCTCAATTGGTGGCAGGCCCTATTGAACGACCACAGAATGTATTGCCTCAGTTAAAAGAGTTCAGGCCATACGAGTGGGAAAATGTAAAGGAAGGGCTGGCACGGATGTTGTGGGGTTTTTTTAAGAAAGCAGTCATTGCCGACAGGCTGGCAATGGTTGTTGAACGAACTTTCGGGCATACGTCCGAGGCTTCATCTGCAGCATTGTTTATAGGTGCAGTGTTTTATTCTTTCCAGATTTATTGTGATTTTTCAGGTTATTCTGATATTGCATTAGGTGCTGCAAAAGTGATGAACATCAGTTTAATGGAAAATTTCAAACAACCCTATTTATCCGGCAGCCTGAGCGAATTCTGGACGCGCTGGCATGTTTCCCTTTCTTCCTGGTTTCGCGACTATCTTTATATACCGTTAGGGGGAAACAGAAAAGGTGAATGGCGGAGAAGACTTAATATCCTTATTGTTTTTCTGCTTAGTGGCCTTTGGCACGGTGCCAATTGGACCTTTATTATATGGGGGTTATTACATGGTCTATTTGTTATGATTTTGGTTGGGAATACAAGCCCTCTGGCAGGTAGAAATTCAGTTATCATCAGATTCTTCAGGATAATAATGAATTTCCTGTTAGTTACTTTTCTATGGATATTTTTCCGTGCAGAAAATTTGCAAAATGCATGGATTTACATTAAATCAATATTTGCATTAAGAGGGGGGGCAAATTTTATAACATTGAGCCCGGCCGAATTTATTTTTTCTATCCTGATTGTTGCTGTAATGTTGTTACGGGAAAGGTACCTGCCCGGGCATATTATCAGCAAAAACAATCGTTTCTGGACTTACCTGGTAAGTATGTTGATTATATGTTACTATTTTGGAGTATTTGTGGAAAATCAATTTATTTACTTCCAGTTTTAGACTATGATAAAAAAAATTCTGAGCTATTTTTTAATTGCTTTTGGTCTATTGGTACTGGGCATCTCTACTTCAAAGGAGGCGATGAGATATATTATTACCAATAGAAACGGGAACCAATGGTGGAGCATCTGCCAGTGGAACAAGGGCGACCTTGTGGGGATGGCTCATCTTGATATCATTAATAAATTTGAAAGTCAGGAAGCAAGTTCCGGTTTTAAACGGGTGAATGATAGTTTCCCAAAAAACACTAATCTGTATATCTTCGGTGATAGTTATGCACGCTACCTTAAGGATTTCCCATGGGCATTTTCAGGCGTTAATTATTTGAAGGTTTTAGATAAGACATATGCGTGTAATTACCACCTTGATTCATCAAAAAGAAATATACTATTGATTGAAATTACTGAACGGCACATTCGGTATTATTTCAGCGATACAAGGATGCTGGAGGAAATTTATGATTCAATTGGCAAAAAAAGGAATTTAACTGGAGTTGTGGGTCCTCATACAAAGAATTATTTTGAAGCTTCTATTTTACCAGATTTGAAATTGGAGGATTTTTTCAATAAAAACATAAATCCGAATTTGCAGCACAACCTTTTTAATTACCAGTTCCTGAAACCGTTTTTCCAGGTGAAGGCGGCTATTAATTATTATTTGTTTAGCCGGGCCGATGGCGACGTAGTTGTTTCAAATGATGGTAATTTCCTTTTCTTAAAAGAAACAGTTGACAGATATAATATAGTGAGTTCTTATTATCCAGTAACAAATGATGAAATAAACAACCTCACAAACAATATAAATATAATATATAATTTTTATAAGAAAGGAGGATTTGATGAGGTTTATTTATCGATTATTCCTAACCCGGCAACAATCGTTCAGCACGAAGGTTATAACAATCTTATTCCTTTGATCCAGAATAATCCGGCACTTAAAATGAAGATAATTGACATTTACTCTGTTTTCAGAAATACTCATGGAGATTATTACCTGCCCGGCGACACACATTGGAATCTGATGGGAAAGCAACTATGGATCGACCTTGTAAATAAATCAATAACTGAATAATTTCAGGTTCATGTTTAAAAAAACAGCAAGTTATTTTTTCATCCTATCTGGCCTTATAATTTTATGGCTTTCCACCTCACGTGCAGCGATGAAATATATCACTGACAAAAGGGATAATGATGAGTGGTACGGAACCTACCAGTGTATGCACGGCGACCTAACCAGCATGTGTTATCTTGATATTGTAAGGCGGTTCAACCCTCCTGTTGTTATGGCACCACTTAAAAAACCTGCAATACCCGGCCCAAGGAATATTTCTCTTTATTTGCATGGCGACAGCTATATGTATTGCAGCCGTACTCGCCGCTTAAATGATTCGGTTTTTGCGGGTGTAGGCAACTACTATTTTATCGACCGTAACCATGGTATGAATTATCACCTGGACAGTTCTAAAAAAAACATATTGCTCATAGAAGTCTCTGAGCGCTATCTGCGAGCCTATTTTTCAGGTCTGCAGATTCTGGACGAGGTATGCGATTCTGTTGTCAGGAAGAAAACCATTGCACTTTGCAATAATGATTTCAATAATCAAATCATTTATTCCTCCATTATTCCCGGATTTCATGTCAATGATCTGTTCAATAAATATATCAATCAGAACCTTCAATGCAACCTTTTTAATTACAACTTCATAATGCCCCTATTCGAGTCGAAAGCGGCTTTGAATTATTATGTATTCAACAGGGCATCTGGTGATGTGGTTATATCCGCCGACAAAAATTTCTTATTCCTTAAAGAAACAGTATCGCTCACAGATGGTGGCAGTTCCTATGTTCAGATTAAGAGTGATGACGTTATCAGACTTGTAAATAATTTCAATGTTATTTATGATCACTACAGGCAAAATGGTTTCAGCGAAGTATATTTATCCATAATTCCAAATTCAGCCACCATAATGCAACCCAAGGGATACAATAACCTGATTCCACAGATTCAAAATGACCAGAATCTAAAAATGAAAATTATAGATGTTTATGATTCTTTCCGGAAATCAACAGTATTATTGTACCAGCCCGGAGATACTCACTGGAATAACTACGGTAAACAATTGTGGCTCGACCTGGTAAATGAAAAACTTTTGATGGAAACTTCGCACTAGTAATGCAATTCAATTTATACTATACCCGCTTTTACTCTCTTTCCAGAAAACTATCCTTTGGGGCTCTGGTATTATTTTTTCTTGTTGTAATTACCTTCTCAGTTTTTTACATATCTGGTAGCAAAGAGTATTTGACTCAATGGTTTTATGGAATGAATACCTGTTTTTATCGTAATGGTGAATGGACACAAAAATTTTTCACAAACCATGTCAAAGCTGCCGGTAATTATTTTGCCATGGTTGCATCTGCTATATGCCTATCAGGATTAGTAAGTATTTTCCTTAAACGGAGAAAATATTTCTTTACAACAACTACAATACAGAATACTTGTTTCAAAAAAAGAGTATGGCTTTGGTATGTGCCGGTTGTGGCTCTGGCTTTTGGCAATTGGTACTGGGGGCAGGCAAATATTAAACCAAGTGCTGATGAAATTTTTTCGGCAGTCAATTGTGCAGAACTTTCCCCCTTCCAGGTATTGGCATATTATATGCTGCCTAATAATCACATCTGCTTCAATTTTATTAATGGTTACCTGGCAAGGGGGCTGAATACGGATACGCTGCAAACAGGCCGGACATTGTCTTTAATGGCTTATATAGGAGTTATATGTATTGCCTTTCACTGGTTATGCAGGTTATTAAACCATCGGTTATGGTCATATGCAGCTGTGGCACCGTTGGCATTTCAGTTCTCTGTCTGGGCCTTTGGCTTTCAGGCCAGGGGGTATGAATGTCAACTGTTCTGTGGCTGGCTGGCCTTTCTTTCCATATTCAATTATATCAAAACCGGTGAAAGATTTGCATTAAAGGTCAATACTTTTTTCAGTATTCTCGGGTTTGCATTTGTGCCAACTTTTTTATATTATTTTATAGCCCAGTGTGTTTTTGTATTACTGGTGAAAGTATCAAAACGGCAAATGGACCTGCAATTCTGGAAATACCAGTTTTTTTGCCTCGCTGGTGTTTATCTTTTATATCTGCCTGCATTGTGTTTTTCAGGGTTGGCAGCTCTTACGGGTAATGATTATGTAAAAACATCTCTTGAACCACTTACAGCCTTCCTGCCTCATTTTCTTGAAGTGCTCAAATATTTCATCAATTTTATCTTTGGTTTTATGATCAGAGAAAATCATCCTCTGATGTTTATACTTTTTATCATCCCGGCTGCGTTGTTTTTTTTCAAAGACAATTCACGCAAACAACTTGGCTTATTTTACTTTACCCTCTGGATCACCTGGACGGTCATTTGTTTGTATATGGAACGTTGCCCGTTTAGCAGAAACATGATCATACATTATAGTCTCTCACTGGCAATAATCATTTACACAATTTATTTACTAGCCGAATGCTTATTGATGAAAGTAAAATCAGTTTTAACGAAAAACATTCTGAAATCATTGCTATTCGCAATGCCAGTAATAATCTTCTGTTCACATCTTCTGGTTTGGGGAAGTTTTAATTCACGTTATCTTTTGTACTTTATGAATGTAAATGATATGTATAACGATTATACCCGCGATGTTGCTATGATACCTGCTGGCAGCTCAGTGGCATGTTCTCCAGAAAGATATTGTTTCTATTATTTTTGCAGAAAAGGTCAATACCATGTGAGCCGTTGTGCTGTGGGTAATGAAGATTTTTATGTTACATCCTCAGACGAACCTTTACCTACAGAAATAGCAGGAAAATACATTCATTTTAAAACAGGAAACGAAGGCGATGAAATTTATAAAAGAAAATAACTCCGGAACCTTAATTTTATCTAAACTCAGCTATTAACTACTTTTGTTCTTAACATTCCCAATTTAGCAATAATGCCTGTAACCAGCCTGGGTAAAATCGTAGGCAGCTTAAGTGCCAAAAATCATACACAGATTTACTTGCTTTTCTGGTTTATAACTTTTATGCTTTACCTGCCTGCTGCAAAAGCCGGCATGGTAGGCGATATGCCCTACCTGATTGATTCCATCAATAATATCAGTTTCCCTGACTTTCTGAACAACAAGGGTGGAACTGCACTATACCAGGTAGCCGCGCTTAATTTTTACATACTTATTAAACTTTTCGGTACCAATTTATGGCTCTGGTACTTGTTTTACATTACCATGCATTCCTTTATAGGAATTCTGTTGTTTAAATTTTTCAGCAGGTTGCTCACAGATTCAAAAATAGATAGAGCACATGAGCTTTCATTTCTGGCGGTTATCCTGTTTCTGGTCTGTCCCCATGCCTCCGAAGTTGTGGTATGGAAAGCATCCAACCATCATTCTGTAGCAACTGCTATCATTTTCATCATATTGCTCTATGTTCAGAAATTCCTTAATACCCCAAAACCATCATATGCCCTGTTAACTTCATGCTTGTTTTTTTATTCCCTATTCTCTCATGAGTTTTTTTACCTCACTCCCTGGTTCGTGCTGGTATTGATCTGCTATTATTCGATTGCTCTTGGCTATGAAAAAGCAATTATCCGGAAGTCTTTTCTGTATTTTTTCTTACCATTTCTTCTACTTTTTATTTTTCATCTTGTTTTGCTGCAGCTGGTAAAACATACTTACATCTCGCATTTTGGCAAACTGGAAAAAATGTCGGCGTTCTATTACCTCGACAAGCCATTGAAATATCTGTTCCATGTACTTTTCATGGGGCGGTATTTCCCTGCTGATTGGAGAAATAAGGTTTATGCCATCTGCGCACTAAACAGTACAATAATCATCTTTTACAGTATATTATTATGCTTCTGGGGATACATAGTATTCAGGTTTAAGCAAGTCGGAAAGAAGTTAAAAATTCTGGCTTTGATTTCTGTCTACCTGCTTATTATTTATCTGTTCCTCTCCCCCGTTTCGTTTGCCGACTCTATGCTGGTAACTTATGACAGGTATGTATATCCCTCCCTGGGTTTTGCAGCTTTATTCGTGATTTTACTGATAAGCCTTGTGCCCTTCAAAATCATGAGGGTGGCTCTAATAGCTGGTTACGCCATTATAAATATCTGGCTGACTATGAAGGTTAACATTTACTGGAAACACTCCGCATATATTGTGAATAGACTATTAACTGACTTTCCCGACCCTGGCAATAAAATAGTTCTGCTGCTCAATCTGCCCGACGACCTTCACGGTGTGCCCATGATTTCGGCTGAACATGACGGACGTTTTAAAAAAATGGAAAATGCTCTGACTGGTCACAGGTATACCGGCAAAATCTATGATGTAGCAGCTTACAACATGATTTCAACCGATGACGGAGCGCATGTGATTATAGCCAACGACAGTACCATACATGTAACTTTAAATCAATGGGGTACCTGGTGGCTTCATGGCTTGTGGGGTGCCGAAAGTTATTCCACTGACGACTTTAGCCTAAATATGATTGATGAAGGGCATTGGTATGAATTGACACTGAAACATCCTGCCAATCAATATTTATTATTGTACCAGGTAGGTGCCCAATGGAAAGTGGTGGACTGGAATAAGAAGAACCTTGACCAATACTAATCATAATCTTAGCTGGCTATCTTTGTAACAACAACAAACCTGATCTGAAATTTGTCTGCAAGCCTTGATTATAAAAGTAAACAAGAAATTAGAAGAAGCAACATGCTCTTGTTTGCTGCTTACTGGTCTATTCTGTTTGTTCTATATCTGCCAGCTGCAAATGCCGGCAGGGTAGGTGATTTTCCTGGCTGGGTTAATTTTCTGAATAGCAATAGCTTCATCGATTATGTAAACCGTAAAGGATCGGGAATACCTAGTTTGTACCAGTTTACACAGATTGTCACATGGTGCTTCTACAGGTTTTTTGGTGCTAATGCCTGGTGCTGGCATTTGCTATATATTACCTTGCAGGCACTGAATGCGTATTTACTATACTCATTCTTCAGCAAGCTCTTCTTCAGGGTACATATCCGCAATGGGGGTATAGTTGCATTTGCAGGCTCCATGCTTTTTTGTGTATCACCCTATATTTCCGAAGTGGTGGTTTGGGAGCCCTCTTTCCATTATTTACTAGGGTTGATGCTGATGTTGATTGTTCTGATTTGTGCACAGAATTACCTGGTCACGCGAAACAGAAAATTTGTATGGTGGGGAGGCATTGTATTTTTCCTATCATCCTACTCACTTGAAGTCTTTTACCTGACGCCACTGTTTGTTATCTCATTAGCTTTATTCTACAGAACAGTTCTGGCAATTGATAAAAAGACTATGAAGGAATTGGTCATTTACTTCATTATTCCGCAAGTCCTGATTTTCCTGTTGCATCTCACATTATTACGTGTATTGTATCATTCAGGCATTGCCCATGTTGGTAATGTAGCTATTCAGCTGAATGAACTGAATTTTTCAAAATCATTAAAATATCTGTTCCATGTGGTTTTTTTAGGCAGGTTTTTTCCTGGTTCCGTGAGGGCTAAAGTTTATCATTTCAGCGAAACCGTTGGTGGATTATGGTCTTTTTATGGCATGATATCATTAATCGTACTGTACCTGATTTTTAGGTTACGACGATTGGCCGCACAATCACTAACTATTGTTTTATTGGGTATTTGGGTCACCTGTTGCCTGGGTCTAATACTGCCATTATGGTTTCCGGATACTGGTCTGGTGATTTATGACCGTTATACTTATGTGCTTGATTCCTTCCTCTTTATGTTTCTGTCTTTATTATTCAACAGCTTTTGCAACCGGTATGTATATTTCACCATTGTAGCAGTATACGTGCTCATAAATATCAGGTATACTCATAAGGTAAATACTTACTGGCAGCAATCGGCACACATAGTAAATAACCTGGTGTCAACTTTCCCGAATGACCCATCTAAAAAAGTCTTGCTGATCAACCTCCCCGAATGCCTCGCAGGTGTGCAGATGATCGGGACACGTGATGATGGCGAATTCCGGATGATGTATAATTCAATAAGGCCGGATAAAATTATCAATACTGTATATGATGTGGAAGCCTTTTATATGAGCAGTCCGGCTGATGGCGCACATGTGATTGTGGTAAATGACAGCACCATAAAAGTTACGCTCAATCAATGGGGAACATGGTGGCTCTATTATGGTTATGGTGCAACAAGTTATGAAAATGCAGATTACAAAGTCATCATGCGTGACCAGGGCCACTGGTACGACCTGATACTAAAACATCCGGCTGGTGAATACCTTATTTTATACACCATAGCCGATAACTGGAAGAAAGTAGACTGGAACAAAAAAAACGTTGACCAATATTGATCTATATTTGTTTTATAACCGGCATTTTTTGAACAAAATCATAACAGCAGATACAAGCAGCAATAAATTAACCAGCAAGCAAAAAGCCATAGTGTTTTTTGTATTGTGGCTTACTACTTTTGCTTTATATCTGCCGGCAATAAAAGCAGGATGGGTACTTGATTCTGCCGGTTGGCTCAATAATATCCGCAACCTGAAGTTTTGGAATTATATCAACAATTCCCAATCAGGCATACCTAGCCTTTACCAGTTTACACAGTTTACAACCTATATATTTTACAAACTCTTTCACTCCAACCCCTATGCCTGGCATATACTTATGGTCACAATGCATTCGGTAAATGCCTTTCTCTTTTTCACAATCTGCTATCGGTTGTATATTGATTCTGGTATAAAAAATACATTCTCAATCTCCCTGGCAGGTGTACTCCTGTATACTGTGTGTCCGCATATTTCTGAAGTAATTGTATGGGAAGCGGCTTTTCATTACCTGCAAGGGTTTATGCTCATTTTGCTGATCCTTAATTGGGTACAGCAATTCCATCACCGGCAACACAGAAAGTATGCCTGGCTTGCAGGTATTATCTATCTCTGTTCCACCTATTCACTCGAAATTTTCTACCTCACACCCTGGTTTATTTTAACCCTGGCGCTTTACTACCGCTTTGCTTTAGGATATGATTATGCCATTTTCAAAAAAGTAATCAACTGGTTTTTTATTCCATCCCTGCTGTTGTTTCTGCTGCACATTGTTGTGCTCCGTATTGTTTACGGCTGGTATTTCGCACACATCGGACAGAACCTTCTGCAACCCTTTACCAGCTATATCTGCAAACCGCCCCGCTATATTTTTCATATTCTGTTCTTTGGCAGGTTTTTCCCACTGGAACTTCGGAGGCAGGTTTATCTGTTTTTGGGATCCAATGCTGGCCTCATTATTTTTTACAACATATTTATTCTTGTATGCTGTTGGATGGTCGCAGGTTTTAATAAGTTCAATAAGAAAGCCCGGGCAGGTATATTGTTTTTTGCCTGGATCATCATAGCGCAGGCTATCATCATGCCTCTTGCCTTCCCTGATATGCAACGGGTTTATTTCGACCGATATACATATTTTCTCGATGCCTTTGTTTATATGTTGCTGGCTTTGGCCGTGAGTTATATTTCTTTCAGATTCATTCGTGGGTTCATCATAGGCGGTTTCGGGCTGATAAATATTTATTTTACAATAAAAGTCAATCTTGACTGGAAACACTCTTCCTATATCGTTAATCGTTTACTGAAGAATTTCCCCGATCCCGGAAATAAAACTGTTATTCTTTTAGATTTACCGCAGAACATGAATGGCATACCCATGATAGGGGCTGAGAAAGACGGGCAGTTTAAAATGATATACAAATTGTTTGTAAATCCAGATATTCCCAATCAGATTTATGATGTTGCTGCATACAATATGATGACTGGTAATGATGGCGCTAACGTTGTGGTGCATAACGACAGCCTGCTGCGCGTAACTCTCAATGAATTCGGCAGATGGTGGTGGTATGAAGCGCATGGTGGCATCAGTTACGAAAATGACGATTACAAACTGATAATGCGGGATATGGGGCATTGGTATGATCTGATATTGAAACACCCTGAGCGGGAGTATATGATATTATTGCAGCAGGGCGACCAATGGAAGATTGTAGACAGAAGCAAAAAAAGATGGAGTGAACCACAATTCTGATATTAGAACAAGGCTGAGTAAAACAAACCCAAGCGATGAGTAATGAGCTGAAAATATGGATAACTGAACGTAAATACGTATGGCTGTTCGTAGCGCTGTGGCTGCTCACGTTTGTTTTATACTTCCCGGCCGCAAGAGCCGGATGGGTGATAGATGGAGTTGGTTTTCTGTACAATATAAGGCACCAGAGTTTCTGGGATTTCATCAATCGCACCCAGTCTGAAGATCAGAGTTTCTATCAGTTATTCACCTTGCACTATTACCTGTTCTATAAACTCTGGGGCTTTAATGTTTGGCTCTGGTGCTTGCTCTATATAACTGTGCAGGCCATCAATGCGTATCTCCTTTTCCGGGTCAGCAGCAAAATTTTTCAGGATTCTAATGTAAAAAGATATGAACTGATTCCATTAATTGGCGTTCTGGTGTTTTCAATATCTCCACATATTTCAGAGATAGTCATTTGCCGTGCCTATTTTCACTACCTGCTTAGTTTTATGTTTATCTTGCTTATAATCCGGTGGGTGCAGAAATATCAGCATGTGCAGCGGATTAGTTACCTGATCGGTTCAATTTTCCTTTTTTTATTGGCAACTATAACCTTGGAAATCTTTTATCTGATCCCTTGTTTTGTATTCTCACTAGCTTTATACTACCGTTTTGCACTGGGATATGACAAGAAAATATTCCTCAAAACATTGCTTTATAGTTTTGTTCCGCAATTGATTTTATTGGGACTTTATTTCGTTACACTGTTTCTTTATTACAAACATTTCAAGCCGCACAAAATTGAACTGAATCAATCTGCCGTAGACTACCTTTCCAAGCTGCCTAAATACTTGTTTCATATCGTTTTGCTAGGCAGGTATTTTCCTATGCAGTTTAAGCAAAAAGTATATGCATTTTGCGAATCATGGGCTGTCATAGTGGTTGTGTATAGTCTAATCATAATGGCATTTGTTCTAATCATCAGGAACATTAATAAAGCGGCAAACGATAAAAAAGCAATATACCTGATGTTTGCCTGGTCTGTTCTTACCTTATTATTTCTTTTGCCATTAGCATTTCCCGGGTCTGCCTTGCTGGTATTCTATGACCGGTATACTTACTTCACCGCTCCGTTTATTTACATCCTGCTGGTCCTGCTGCTTTCCAGAGTGCTTACCAATAAATACCTGGCCATTCTGCTATTTTGTGTGTATATTGATTTCAATCTTTATTTTACAATTGCAGTTAACACCAGTTGGATTGAATCAAATGTGATCAATACAAATCTTCTTCGCAACCTTCCTGATCCAGGTAACAAAACCATATTACTGCTCAACATACCTGAAAATATGAACGGTGCGCCAATGATTGGCTCATCGCCTGAAGGAGAATTTAAAATGGTGCGGGAAGTCTATTCTGATACCCAGGTTAACTATAAAATTATTGATGTAGCATCCTACAACATGAATGCTGATTATAACGGAGCCCATGTGAAAGTAATGAACGACAGTGTACTCCAGGTAGTACTTAACCATGGCGGCACATGGTGGTGGTATGACGGCCATGGCGCACAGAATTATGAAAACCCAGACTATAAAGTGGATTTCAAAACCGTAGGGATGCGTTATGACATTACGCTGAAACACCCGGCTGATAATTATCTGATCCTTTATAGTGTTGGCGATAAATGGAAGCCAGTAGATATGAGCCTTAAAAATAAACAGCAGGATTAATCTGGTGCTGATAAAGCTTAAAGTATCAGATAAAACACAAAACTTAAATGATCCGGAATGCCACATATAACGATGCCCCGGCCATAGCTGGAATATACAACTACTATGTGCTGAATACGGTTGTCACTTTTGAAGAGGCATCTGTTACACCTCTTGAAATGCAGCAACGCATTGCCGATATACAGATCCGTTTCCCATGGCTGGTTTATGAGGAAAATGGCTTGATTCTTGGATATGCATACGCCAGTTCCTGGAAGCCACGAACGGCCTATCGCAATACTGTAGAAACATCAGTATACCTTGATCCGGCCCATACCGGCAAAGGTATTGGCCGGCTACTCTATAGCCACTTAATGAGTGAACTCAAGCCACTTAAAATTCATGCAGTAATAGGAGGCATAGCGCAACCAAATGAAGTTAGTATAAAACTCCACGAAAGCTTAGGATTTAAAAACATAGGCCTGTTCTCAGAAGTAGGCTGGAAGCTGGGCCGGTGGGTTGATGTGGGGTATTGGGAAATGATATTGTGAAACAATCCTCAGGCAATTTTTATAACTTGTGTACTAAATTAGATTTTTGTCCACCACATCTGAAGTTAAATTAGAACGAGGCCTATCGCTTGGCCAGGCCACCGCTATAAATATGATAGATATGGTGGGCATTGGACCCTTTGTTACCATGTCCATCATAGTTGGGCTTATGCACGGGCCAGGCAGCATTTTCGCATGGCTGCTTGGCGCACTACTTGCTTATATGGATGGCATGGTGTGGTCTGAGCTTGGTGCTAAATGGCCGGAAGCTGGTGGTAGTTATGTATTTCTCCGGAAAATTTATGGAGACATGAAGCTGGGTAAACTAATGTCCTTTCTGTTTATCTGGCAAACCACAATTCAGGCCCCCCTGGTAATAGCTAGTGGCGCTATCGGTTTCTCGAAGTATTTCTCTTACCTCATTCACCTCACCGATATACAGAAGAAAATGGTGAGTGGCACATTAGTTATTTTACTAGTTGGTTTGCTTTATAGGAATATTAAAAGTATAGGCAAGATATCAGTTGTACTTTGGATAATAACTGGCGGCACTATTCTCTGGCTCATCGGTTCCGGCTTTGGTCATTTTAATGCGCATCAGGCATTCAACTGGCATTTCGAAGGCTTTGATGGCAGCCTGCTTTTGTTTGCCGCATTGGGCCGGTCTTCACTCAATGCTGTTTATTCTTACCTGGGTTATTACAATGTCTGCCACCTGGGCGCAGAGATAAAAAACCCAGCCCGAAATATTCCCCGTGCCATTATCTTTTCCATCACGGGTATAGCTGTCCTTTATCTGGGTATGCAGACCGTGATTCTCGGAGTACTGCCATGGGAAACTGTTGCCAAATCCGACTTTGTAGCCAGCCTTTATTTTGAGACCATTTACAACAGCCATCTGGTTGGCCAGATAGCCACATTCCTGATACTTATTATAGCATTGGCATCCCTGTTCTCGGCCATACTTGGTTACTCCCGTATACCATATGCGGCAGCACTAAATGGCGACTTTTTCAGCATCTTTGCACGTGTCCATCCAAAATACAAATTCCCGCATATTTCACTTCTGGCTATTGGTGGAATGGGATTTATCTTCAGTCTTTTATTTCGCCTTGGAGATGTGATAACCGCAATCCTCATGATGCGTATTCTTATTCAGTTTGTTTCTCAATCAGTAGGTGTTATCATCTGGCATTATCGCAAACCTCAGGATGAACGTCCTTTCAGGATGCCCTTATTTCCCATCCCCGCCATTCTGAGTATTCTTATATGGATGTTCATATTTTTCAGCAATGACCCTAAGTTTATTGTAGGGGCATTGGCGATTATCGGTAGTGGATTGGCGGCTTATTTTGTTAGGAATAGTTATGAGAAGGCTTAACTATTATAACAGTTTATGAACTAATATTTTTATTCTTTTTTACTGCAACTTTTTTGCATTTACCTGTAATTATTGAGGTCAATATGCCAACAATACAGATCGCCATGATAGCATCAATTTGTATTATCAATCATTATGCCATATTGTTGAATTTGAAAAAGAAAATAAATTTCGAAGAATATCAGATACGCTTTTTATTCAGGAAAATAAGTATGTGAATACAGATAGTATATTGACTGAAATTGGATCAACTAGGTTGATTTTTCTGGATTATAAAAAATTGAAAAAGCTACTTTTAACCAAAAAGGAATTGACATTTTATTCCCTTTTTCCGCTCAGATATTCCAATAACGAATTTTCAGTTTTATGCATTCCTTATAGCGCTACGTATTATAGAATGTATCTCGGATATAGAAAAATATTTAGGCGTAAAATTATTAATTTAGGCAATGGAGGTGTGTATGGAGTGTTTTTTCGTTTTGAGGATAATCAATTTAAGTTTATCCGAATAAATAGTTGAGGAATATAAGAAACCAACAAAATTTCACCCGCATGAAATTACCCCGCACCAGGATAAGCGGCCTTTCAAAATGCCTTTATTCTCTCATCCCTGCCATCTTAAGTTCATTCATATGGTTATTCATTTATTTCTGCATAAAACCTCAGTTTATTGAGTGAACGCTGGGAATATTGGGAGTGGGTGTACTAGTGTATTTTATGCGCGAGAGGTATTTGAAGAGTTCTGCTTAATGCTCTTATAATCTCAACCTTTTTGGGTCTTGTAAAGTATTCCAGAAGGTTAACAATACAATTACTTTTTTCCTGGGCTTATATTGATAATACAATGGCACCCTTTTGTTTATAACAGTCTTAAAGGTGTTTGGTCGTTTACCAATTTTAGTGCCTCGACGAGGATCAGATTTAAGTAATAGCAATTTCTCATCTATTTTTGCCTTAAACTTATCTAACTCCTTTTAAGAAAAATGATCAATCAAATAAATAGTTTCCTTGACCAAAGTAAATAGGGCATCATCAGACCAAACTATTTCCTGAACCATTGAGGGTAATATTTTGCTACTACTTCTTCATGAGACATCCCACCCCTATCATCAACTTGTTTTATTGCTCTATCTATCGTTGTCTGTAATTCTTTGGGTAGGTCTTCCCAGTCTTCTTCATCCATATGCTCATCATTCTCTGCCTCTTGAATTTCAACTTCCAGCATAGCCTTAACCATCCGCAGAGCCTTATGCCCTTCCTGGTCTATCAATTCCTTCACATCTTCCCGCAAAATTTCTGTAGCTGACATACAAATACCCTTTATACAAATTTACGGAAAATCTTTTAAAATTTCTTTTGTGTTGCGTGTAATAAAATCATGTTTTCCCTTACTAAAGTTATAAACACTTTTTATGGTTCGCATACTATTTAAATCAGCAGCATTCATTTTTGCTTTCCTATTTTTCGCATCCATTGTGTTCGCACAATCGTCAAAACACGATGCTTTCCAGGTAAAGGTAACGGGCAAGGGCCAGCCCATAATATTCATACCCGGAGCCACCTGCGGCGGAGATGAGTGGGATGCAACCGTAGCCCACCTCGTCGGCAGATATCAATGTCATGTGCTCACTCTGGCCGGCTATGCAGGTACCCCCGCCCTGGCAAAGGGTCCCTATTTAGAGACTATGAGGAAACAGATTAGCCAATATATTGATGACAATCACCTTGAGCATGTGATCCTGATTGGCCATTCAATTGGCGGGTATCTTTCGCTATACCTGGCATCCGAAATGAAAGATCATTTGGAGAAAATCTTCGTCGTGGATGCAATGCCGTTTTTTGCAGGCGCTCAAAATCCCAAAGCACCTGACACATTCAGCGAAAGTCAGGCACAAAAAATGTTGGCTATGTATAACAATTTGGACGATAATGCCCTGAAAACTTATCAATTCAACACAGCCAGGTTCCTCTGCCGCGATTCCACCTACTGGGACAAAATAGCTACATGGGGGCGCTCAGTCCGACCGGAAGACAATGGCATATACCATGACCGAAATGTTGGGTGGCGATATCCGAAAGCGCATTAGCAGCATCCAGATACCAGTGCTTGTGTTAGGGGCCTTCTGCAAAATGCCCGAATACCCTGGTTTTACCCGCGAATCAGTGGTTGAAACCTATGCTGATCAGTACAAGGCTTGCAGCAAATGCACAGTGCATGTTTCTGACGACAAAGCCCGGCACTTTATTATGTTTGATGCTCCTGTGTGGTATTTTGCAGAACTAGACACTTTCCTGAAATAATTAACCGGAACAAAACGGAACAGTTGCAACATCAGAAAGACATATTTAATGAGATCCTCAGGGAGAACAGTGCTGGTATTTACCGTATCTGCAAAGCTTACCTGTATGATAAATCGCATGTCGATGATCTGTATCAGGAGATTCTGCTGCAGGTATGGAAAAGCATGGATAGCTATAAGGGTGCAGCCAAAATCAGTACATGGATATACCGGATAGCGGTGAATACTGCAATTACCTACAATGCCCAGCATAAGAAAACACAGCTCAATGAGTTGCCCGACCACACCGAAATTGCAGATGAACCACAAACAGCAGCTAAGGAAAAGGAATCTCAGCTTACCCAACTGACCATTGCCATCAATCAGCTCGAAGAACATGACCGGATCATTATCTCCCTAGTGCTTGAAGGCCTGAGTTATAAAGAAATAGCGGAGATCACTGGTGGCAGTACCAATAACACTGGTGTAAGGATTACCCGCATAAAATCGAAACTACTGAAGTTAATGGACAATCAAAATGATGTGTGATGGACTTTGATGAACTGCAGAAAAACTGGCAGGCGCAGCCAATAAATATGCCTGAAAACTGGCAATCCATAAATGCCGGACTTACGAACCAATGGCAAAAACATCAGCGTAGTGTTTTGCGCAGCAACATTTATACCACTCTTGGCTTCACTGGTGCAATTGTCAATTTCGGATGGGTTTACAGAACGTTTCACCAGGGGCATACTTGGTTTTTTGGAGGCAGCTTGTTATTTATGTCTGTTTTATTGCTGGTCTATCTCTGGGTGCTTTGGCAAGGTTATGCGCTTAAAAAAAATGACCCAACCGTTTCAAGCAAAGAGTACATATTTAAATCCATAAAAAAACTGCAATGGCGTAGAAAAACAATAACTCATTTTGGCTGGTTCTATGCAGTTTTATTGTGGGCGGCTCTCATGTTATATATGCAGGATGTTACCACCGGCGGCTCCCTTGCATTCAGAATTGGAGCGCCAATGGCTACTACCATTTATATCTATGGCCTGATGATAGTTATTAGAAAAACCAAGCAGAAAAAACAACTTAAAAATATAGACCTGCTGATTGCTGATTTGGAGAAGTTGATGGTAAAAATGGAGGATTAGACAATCTGATTTTACATAAGTCGTTACACCTCCTTTTTGCTTTTAAATAAGTAATCTTAACCAGCAGCAATCATCACCGACTTCATAGATATCGAAGCCATATCAAACTGGCTGTTGAAGAAACTTACTTTATCATTCTTTTGCTGTAATCCCAGAATATAAAACAATGGCAACAAATGGTCGTAAGTAGGGTGCGCCATCTTAGCTGTATTACCTAATATGCTTTGATAATTAAGTAGTGATTTGTGGTCGCCCTTGTTCATCCAGTCAGTAAATTTGGTATCAAATTCTTTTGCCCAGTCATACACTTTATTGCCTCCGCTCCAGTCCACCTCTCGCAGGTTATGCACCAGGTTACCGCTGCCTATTATCAACACTCCTTTGTCGCGTAGCTTATTCAGTTGTTTGCCTATTTCGAAATGATAAGCTGGTGGCTGGTCATAATCCAGGCTTAGTTGATACACAGGTATATCGGCAGCAGGATACATGGGCAGCAATACGCTCCAGGTGCCGTGGTCCAATCCCCAGGTTTCATCCGTTTGTATGTGACTGTAAGTAACAATTTCGGCGGTCAGCTTTGCGAACTCAGGCGTACCCGGCGCAGGATATTCCTGATCAAACAACTTCTTCGGGAAGCCGCCGAAATCATGAATTGTTTTAGGGTGATTCATAGCTGTTACCTTGGTACCCTTTGTTATCCAGTGTGCCGATACTGAAAGTATAGCCTTGGGGCGGGGTAAGGTCTTACCCATAGCCTGCCAGCTTCTGTGATAACTGGTATCTTCAATGGCATTCATAGGGTTGCCATGACCAATAAACATTACGGGCATTCTCTCTGTAGGGGCAAGATAGCTGCCCAGTTTCTCTAAAGCTGATAATGTACTCATACCTGATAATTGTGCAAGGGCCAGCAGGCCCCCGGCCTTTAAAATTGTGCGCCGATTCATGATTGGTATTTCAAAAATAATTCAATTTAAACTCTAATCACCAAATTCATCGCAAATATACGTGTATGTACATCTATTTAAGCGATCATTTTGTGTTACACACATAAAAGGGATTTATACACTGTGTTTGCGTCACAGCGTCTCATCTGGAAAGTATAGCACAATTACGGAAGTCGTAAGTTTTTTCTAATTTTATCGCTATGCCTGCCAAAACCAACGCTGCTCACATTGAGCATTTATCTAAAGACAAAAAACTGCTCCCACTGCTGCAAACACTTGAACCCTACCAGCTCAAAAAACGCAAAAATGTCTGCCTGAGGCTGTGTGCTTCCATTATGAGCCAGCAGTTATCTACTAAGGTGGCTGATGTGATTTTTAAACGTTTTCTTGAAATCTATGATGGCAATGAACCCACTCCTCAGCAGATAATAGATACTCCATTTGATGTGCTCCGTGCAATAGGCCTTTCCAATGCCAAAGTCAATTATGTGCAAAATGTTGCTAAATACATGCTGGAGCATAAAGCAGATGACAGGAAACTGACTAAAATGAGCGATGACGAAGTAGTTGAATTTCTTCTTCCAATCAAGGGCGTTGGCCGGTGGACGGTTGAAATGTTGCTCATGTTTACACTGGGTAGGGAAAATGTCTTTGCAGTTGATGACCTGGGCATACAGCAGGCAATGATAAAGATTTATAACCTTGACCCTACAGATAAAAAAGCGCTCCGGGAAAGTATGCTAAAGATATCGGCCAAATGGTCGCCCTACCGCACCTATGCCTGTTTCTACCTCTGGAAATTCAAAGACACCAAATAATTCCAAACATCTTTCCTTAGTTTCGGGCAAAAAATAATAGCTCTCCGCCACGGCGGAGTGGGGAGTATGAAAGATTACTACAAAATATTAGGCGTTAAGCCATCCGCCTCACTCCTGGAAATCAAGAAGGCCTATCGCGCCCTTGCATTCAAATACCATCCCGATAAAAACCCCGGAGACACACTCTCTGAAGCCCAGTTCAAAGAATGTCAGGAAGCTTATGCTACCCTCTCGGTAGATCACAAAAGAGAAGCGTATGACGATGAACGTTGGCTCATGGGCATGGGCGCAAAAACCCGGTACGAGGATGCAGTAACACCATCCTGGCTGCTAAAAATATGCACAGAACTGAATGCCAGCCTTGCCACCATGGATACTCATCGCTTAAGCCATCGTGCACTGCAGGCCTATATTTTGCTTATACTTGAAGATGCTCACCTGGCTATACTTATTAAAGAAGGTGATACCGATATTCAAGGGAAGGTGATAGCAGAAATACGAAAAGCTGCTGATAAACTAGAAATAAAATACATCTCTGAAATTGAGCAGAAACTGGTAATACTTGCAGCAGGCAATAACGAATGGCTGCATATTATTTATGATTACACAAAAGGACGGCAAAAACAGGAACGGTATGAAAAATTCTTTCCTTACATCATCATGGCCATTACCCTTGCACTATGCTACTTCATGTATCTGTTTGGAAATCGGAATTAACCAGATATCGCGTCAAAGAATCCCAATTGTAGTTTCATTTCCTCAATCACATTATAAATTATAGGGCAGCGCCCATAATGCATCAGCGTGCCGCTGAGCCTGTCCTTAAACCCCGGCTTGTGGAGGTGAGGAAAATCCCTGCATTCCTTAAACCGTGCTTCATAAATAGTACACATATTGTCTGAAAGGAAATGGCAGGGGATAGTATTGATAAAACAGTTGCCTTGCTGGCTCTCTTCAATATATTTTTCCATGGTAGCAGATTCACTTAATTGAAGATGTTCTGCAAGCTTACCTACTTCATCTGTAGTTACATTTATTACAAGCGACCTGCAGCAATTGCCACATGTTGTACAATCAATTGCTGCACTGACTTTATCATTCAGAGAATGGGCAAAGCTATCTGATTCAATATCATTGTTGCCCCGCACAAAACGGAGAAAATGATCGTTTTCCTCTTCTTTTTCAAGTGCACGGCCGGCAATAATATCAAGATCGGTAATGTAATTAGATGGTTGCACCAAAATAGTGAGGTAAGCAGTAAAAGTAAGTAAAGAAACAATAACCGCACAAAATCACCTATTTACTTTATCCGCTTCGCCTCATCCAGCGAATTATCCCTTTGCTCTGCCTGTTGTTTTTTACCAAAATAATAATTTACCGACAGCGCAAAGTACCTTGAGGCATAGCGGAACTTCCCATCACTATTGAAAGTGCCAGCGCGATTATAAAGTCCCAATTGGTAAATATTTAGCGGGTCATCTGCTGCAAACTTTACCAGCAACCAGTCTTTAACTTTTTTGGATACGCCAAACTCCATGTATGATTGTGCTGAAAATGATTGTGTAGGAGAAGTGTACCCTGTACTCGTATAATAAGCGTATGTTTCCATCTTCCAGCCCTTACCTAAATTGAACTGCATGTTTGTGTTCAACGAATAACCATACCAGCTTACCGTTTTGGCCTGGTTATTTACCGGGCCGGTATATTCTGCATCACAAACCGTTCCGGTAACATTGAGCGACCACCACTTAAACAAATCCTTATTGAAAATAACCTGGAAAGTAACATACCTGTTCGATGCTATATTTTCACTGATATCATACACTGTTTTTGTAGTATCAAGCAGCGTTAAGCGGTCAATTATTACATCTGTTGTGCTGGCAAAACTGAGCTTGCTTATCAGCCAGTTTTTATAGCTATGCTTCAGCTCCATTGTGTGGGTAAATTGAGGTTGCAGGTTAGGATTACCAACATCATAGTAATACTCGAAAGAATAGAAAATAAAAGGATTTAGCTGCTGGTAAGCTGGCCGGTCAATCCGCCTGCCGTAATTGAGTTCAATAGTGTTGCTGGAGTCCATTTTATAACTTACAAATGCGGTCGGAAAGGGTGAGGTATAATTTTTATCAAATCTGCTGCTATTGGCAAACTGTACTCCATTGGCAATTGTCTGTTCCGCCCTTAATCCGAGCCTTACTTCCCATTTTTTGCCTATGTTTTTATTTAAAGACGCATAGGCTGCATTAATATTTTCCTTGTACAAGAAATGATTGCTCCTTGCTGTATCATCTATCCAAACGTTATTCTTAAAAACGACAAATGCAGCCGTATTATCAGTAGTTACTTTGCTGCTTTTAAGGCCGGCTTCCAGCTTCATCCCGTTTTTAAAGGAATTGGTATAATCGGCTTTAAGGCTATATACATTTATGATATTATTTTGCTGGCTGTTTACCATTGAAGGATAAGGCTGCAGCTGCATCTGGTTATCATAGGTGGTATTATTAACACCATCATGCTCCTTTTTACTATAGCCCAGGTAATCGAAATTTAACTCAAGGTTGCTTGTTTTTGTAAACTCTTCTTTGAAGTAGAGATTGGTGGTAAGATTTTCCCTGATAAACCCATTCGGGTTTATAATACTGTTGTAAGATGTTATATTATTGACCTGGTCTGTATTGATGGCAGATAAATTAGTCTGATTGGCATTGGGATGATAGGTAGCGCTTACATTGGAACCCAATACTATTTTATCGCTGAGTTTATAATCTGCATTAAATCGCCCGGCTGTATTGCTGAATCGCTCTTTCGAAAAGGAATGAATAACACCATTACTGGTAAGAGCTCCGGTTTGCGGATCGATATAATGCAGGTTTTCCTTGAAATCGGCAAAACCTATTGCTTCCATATCACTTCCACTCAATGAAAGGCTTAGCTTTTTTACCTTATAGTTAAGCAGCAGGGTTTCATTCCGGTGAAAATATACACTCATGCCATAGCTAAGCATCACACTGCCGTTGAATCCTTCTTTTTTATTTTTCTTCAGTTTTAGGTTTATTATGCCTGTATTTCCCGCAGCATCATATTTAGCGCCAGGTTGCGTTATCAGTTCTATCTGGCTAACTTCATCAGCCGATATGGTTTTCAGGTACTCAGCCAGGTCATCTCCTGATAAATAGGTTGACCGGTCGTCTATCAGTACCAGTACACCGGCTTTTCCCTGCATGGTAATGTTGCCATTCATATCCACAGCAACACCAGGCAATCGGCGCATCAGTTCCAATACGCTGGTAGCTCCTGTTACTGATGTTCCGTCAATATTTACTACCAGCTTACCAAGGCTCATCTCAATAAATGGCTTCTTCGCTGTTATAGCTACTTCACTAAGCGAAGTATTTTCTTTCTCAAGGGATATAGCACAACTTACTGTTGGCTTTTCATTAATCTCTACTTTTTGAGATCCTGTTATATATCCTAAAGTACTGGCAACAACAATATATTTTCCATCTGCCAGGTACTTGAACAAGAAATTGCCTTTCTCATCAGTTAGCTCACTCCTTATCCATGCAGAGTCTATTCCGTTCAACAGGGTCACAGATGCTGACGCCAACGGAATTCCATGCCCGGTAACAATACCAGATATACTTCCGGTTTGCCCGGCAACATTTATAGTGCAAAACAGGATGATGATTGAAAACAGGAAGCTGATTAGGGAGCGCATGGTTATTAGTTGTTGCGCCAAAAGTAACAGGCTTTCCAACACATAGTTTCTTCATTAACCCTAATTAACCCAACTAAATAACAGGGCAGAAAATACTATACAGATTATTACTACGTTATAATTCTCTTTGAAATTTAAACGCTTCCTGAGTCGCTCCTAGGTAATTTCATTTATGGCTTTTGTGATCTGCGGTTTTATTTGTCCTCATAAAACGACTGTTATTATTGGTAAAGTAAAAAACAAAACCCATCAAAACAGTCAAACAGCAATTCAACTGGTATAACTCCTGGATGATACTACCGACGTAACTGCTGCAAAGACAAAAGAAGGAGAACAATTTGTGTTTAAAGCAAATCTGGATAAAGATATGGATCTGATTTTTACCGGCAATGTCTATCTATTTTCCTATTTCAGGAAAGTGTCAAAAACAGATGACACTATTTACATTACAATCCATGTTCCAAAAAGATATCACCGACTATTTGGCCATGCCCTTTGTCCGGAATGTGAAAGGAGAGATATGACTATCCCTATCCATTATGGATACCATAATTGGCGCAAACGAGAATGATATCATGCTGGTTGTTGTGTGATGAAGGAGCGATGGTATTGCAAGCGTGATAAACTGAGTTTTTGAGGAAATGATTTTCTAAAACAGAATTTGGTTGGTATTGTTTGTTTCGTATCATTAAGTTGCCGTGAATATACATAAAACTAAAATCCTTACCTTTGGTAAATAATATAAAAACTATGACTGGTATAAACTATGTTACCAACGATAAAGGTGAAAAAACAGCCATATTAATTGACCTTTCTCATTTACGTCAAACCGAAACTACGGAAAATGATTTATTGGAATTTCTTGAAGACCTTGATGATACAATAGCTGCTGAATTAAGTTTAGGACAAAAGGGTCGTCCATATAAAGAAGTTCGAAATGAAATTCTAAATGGATAAAATCAGGTTTTATGGTTTATGATCTGATAATCCTTCCCAGGGCAGAAAAAGAGCTGAAAAAACTTCCCAGAAAAGAGTTCCAGAAGATTGATGAAGTTATTTTGCAGTTAGCAAATAATCCACGTCCTAATGGCTATAAAAAGCTAACCCACATTGCAGTCTAAGAGGCTTCAAATGTTAAAGTTTGTGTATTTCGGAAAATAATTCCCTCTGTTTTTTCGCAGGGAGGTACGGGATTGAAATTTCTATTGCAAGTATAAAGCCTTCGCATTGGTTTGTAGTACACAA
>CAIVEH010000153.1 GCA_903904855.1 uncultured Bacteroidota bacterium
ATTGGTAGGTTGGTAATCCCGAAGGGATTATACGTTTATAGTAATAGATTAGGATATTTCTTCGATGCTGAAGGCATCTCATGTATAGATGGCTAAATAGGTAATTGGCACTATCTACCTAAAATCAAATTATTATACTCCGAACTGACGTTAATATAACTTGAGTTCGATGGTTTTGCGCTACATTCAAATCCGATTTTTGAAGTACATGGTCCTAATCCCGAAGGGATTAAATGTTTATAGCATTAAATAAAAGGTTTGGTTGATGCTGGAGGCATCGAATGTATTGTTGGGCAAAAGGGAAATCGTTACAAATAATTGACAATCTACTAATTATGCTCCTAACTTAGGTTAATATATTCTGGTCGCTTCAGGAACTCACTCTCCAAATAAAAATAAATATGCTAGAATATTTGGAAATTTGAATTACTTATTGTACATTTGTCCAGTATTTAATCATATATAACATGTTATTTAACTATGAATCTACCTGAATTCCACATTATCTGTCGCAAATCGGGTATTGAATTTGCGAATCTACAGCAAATAAATAGGCCCCGCCCATGCGAATTTCGTACTAAAATGTATAATAAGCTGAAAGCGAACTATTTGTAACTTTGCAAACTTCTGTTTTACCAGAAGCAACCGGAAGAAAACCCGCAGTTTTTCGCCCAAAACCAGAAGCAAAACCAGAAGCAACCGGAAGTAAAACCAGAAGTAAACCAGAAACAAAACCGGCAGTTTTCAAAGCCAGGTTGCAGCAGCAGATAATGCAAAATGGTTACACTCCAGCCCAAGCTATAGTTTAAGCCGAATAAAATTATGCATTTCAAAGTTTGATGGCTTTGCGGTCTTGCTTTTATATAATAACTATTATCAATTGATTAGTTTGCGGCTTTGCGCCTTTGCGTGAAACTTATCATTGCACAATTTTACACAGCGAGCAGTATCCCTAAATAAAGAAAGCCCTGCCGTAGCGGGGACTAACTTTTGTTTCCAGGCGCCAGGGATTAATTGTTATGGTTGCACCTTACTGTTTTCGTGATTTGATGATGCAAAAATACTATCCCCAGGCAAAGGGTTTGAGCGTTTATCGGCGGTAATAATACCGTTATTCAACGGTATTCCGGATAATGGTTTTTAGGGAGTAATAAGCCGGTAGTTTAAATCATCAGCACAATTTGTAAATTTGATTATGAAGTACCTTTTACTTGCGCTCATATCCATGTTTTCTATTTGCACTCCATGCATAGGTCAGAGCCTTGTAAATAAACCCATTACAACACTCAAGCCTGATTCATTATCATTGGTAATGCCGAAACTTAAAAAAACATTGTATGCTTACCTACGTAAGTTATGGCTTGTATGCAACTGGCATCGTCACTACATTTGGAGGCATTTATAGTCTGGAAGGGAATATCGGCAACCATCAGATTGAAACCAGGAATTCACATATAATTATTGCCGGGTTTTCATTTGGTATTTTTACAGGCCTTGTGGCCGGGTTGCTTGGTAAGAACTATGAAATCCGGCACAGAAACCGCTACCGACTTATATTCTGGGGGAAGCAGCTGGAAGTGATTGATGAATAGCTGCCGTCAATTGATAGAGCACTCAATTTCAATAACTAATTCCAAATCCAATGTCGTTTAGTTAAGAAAGCCCGATAGGGCTTCAATCTGAATAGCCGCCGGTGAAACCGGTGGTAGTCAAATACAAATGCCGACCCCGAACGGGGTCGAATTTGGTCTGGAATATCATGAAAATTCTTAACTAAACGACATTGAATCCCCAATCCCCAATCCAAATCCCAAATCCCAAATTCCTCAATAAGCAAATTCCCAATCCCATATAGAGGAATTACCCGTACTTTTGCACCTCCAAAATTCCAGTTACATAATGATTACTAAAGAAGCAGTGATAGAAGCGCTGAGCCAAGTTCAGGAACCAGATCTGGGTAAGGATCTGGTTACCCTCAATATGATCAGTGATATTGCCATAGATGGCAAGAATGTATCATTTACTGTAATGCTTACTACACCTGCCTGTCCGCTCAAAGACATGATTGAGAAGGCTTGTGTCAATGCTATCCGTTTATTGGTAGATAAGGAAGCTGTAGTGAAGGTAAATATGGCGTCCAATGTTACCGGAAACCGCAAAGACAATAAAAGCATGTTGCCGGGTGTAAAGAATATTATAGCTGTAGCTAGTGGCAAAGGCGGCGTTGGCAAAAGCACAGTTGCTGTCAACCTGGCTATTGGCCTCGCTCAGGAAGGTGCCAAAGTTGGCCTACTCGATGCCGACATTTACGGGCCTTCAATCCCTATGATGCTGGGCCTGCGTGGCGAGCGTCCAAAAATGATCGAGATCGATGGCAAGGGGCTTATTGTACCTATGGAGCGTTATGGCATCAAAACCATGAGTATTGGTTTATTGATTGATGAGACTCAGGCTGTCATCTGGCGCGGTCCACAAGCCAGCGCAGCGCTCAGGCAGTTCATTACCGATGTTTACTGGCAGGATCTCGATTATCTTGTAATCGATCTGCCACCCGGCACCGGAGATATTCACCTCACTATAGTTCAAACCATACCTGTTACAGGCGCTGTTATTGTTTCTACACCCCAGGCTGTGGCTGCTGCCGATGCCAAAAAAGCAATAATGATGCTCAAACAGGCACAAATCAATGTGCCGGTACTCGGAATTGTTGAAAATATGGCTTATTTTACGCCGCGGGAACTGCCCGACAATAAATATTATATCTTCGGGCAGGGAGGTGCAAGGCAATTGGCAGAGCAGTTCGAGCTGCCTTTCCTGGGCGAAATACCTATTGTGCAGGGCATACGTGAGGGAGGAGATCGGGGTATTCCGGCTGTGGTCGACGATGAACCGGTGGCTAGGGAGGCATTTATTACACTGGCTAAAAAAGTAGCTCAGAATATAGCAATGCGCAATGCTAATATGGAGGCTACAAAGG
>CAIVEH010000154.1 GCA_903904855.1 uncultured Bacteroidota bacterium
AAATAATAACATCTAATTAACAAAACCTGCAATGTGGGTTAAGAAGTTTATTCTTTCAAAAATTTACGTACATCGTTCCCGTTTATTCGTATCAGATATAATCCGGCAGGTAAATCCGAAACATTTATTGTTTGTTCTTTTCCGGCATTCAGGAATGTAAATTTTTTCATCTGTTTACCTGTAATGTTGGTAATCACTAAATCTGAAATAGGATAAGTAACAACTATGGTCAGATTATCAAGTACAGGATTTGGATAAAAATTAATTTCAGTTAGAAACCCAGGATTGGAATTAACCATAGTGTTTGCAGGACTTATTTTTCGTATCCGGTTATTGCCGTTATCAGCAAAGTAGATATTGCCCGATGCATCTAATGCTATGCCTTCAGGTGAAATTAATTCTGCGGCAGTTGCCGGTCCACCATCTCCGGTATAACCACCGGATCCATTGCCGGCAATTGTAGTAATAACACCCGATGGGCTCACCTTTCTCACACGGATGTTTCCGGCATCACCTATGTATAAATTACCCGCAGCATCTACGGTCACAGCCATCGGATAAGCTAGTTCTGCATCAGTAGCTTGTCCGCCATCACCGGTAAAACCATAGGTGCCATTTCCGGCTACAGTAGTAATAATACCCGCTGCACTAATCTTCCTGATTCTGTTATTATGCTCATCTGCAATGAAAAGATTTCCTGAGGCATCAACTGCAATTTGCCGCGCATCATACAATGTACCCGATGTGGCAGGTCCTCCATCACCTAGTGGCGAACCTGAATCATAAATACCACCTATAGTCGAAATGATACCTGAGGTATTTATCTTGCGAACTACAAAATTTGCATCGTCATCAATATAAACATTACCTGCATTATCAACAGCAACTCCATTGGGATAATTTAGTGTGGCTGCCGTTGCAGGCCCCCCATCCCCGGCATAACCAAAAGTATCTATACCTGCAATTGTTGTGATTATGCCCGATATGCTGACCTTGCGGATCTTATTATTTCCTGCATCAGATATATATATATTTCCTGAAACATCTACCGCAACTTGCATGGGATACCATAATTCGGCTGCTGTTGCAGGGCCGCCATCACCGCTGTGACCATGTGTACCGTTTCCGGCAATAGTTGATATAATTCCTAAAGAATTGATCTTACGAATCCGGTGATTGAAATAATCCGCAATTATAAGGTTGCCTGAATTATCAAAAACCACACTGGTGGGTAAATATAAATTAGCCAATGTTGCAGGGCCTCCGTCTCCACCATAAGTACCAGGTGTAAAACCTGTCGGCCCATAGCCTGCAATAGTTGTTATAATTTGCGCCTGTGTTAGGATGGAAAGAAATACAAAACAGGAAATTAATGCGAATAAGTTGAGTGCTTTTTTCATAAATAGTTCTTTTGGGATAAACTAATAATTAAGAATATTAAGATTACCGCAAAAACCATGCCAGAATTCAATAACCCTCGAAACAAAACACTGTGATCATTCTTTATTACTTACTATTAAAGAATCGAATGCAATTAATCAACCACGCATATTGGCCATCACTCAGCATTTCAAAACCTTCTTCTTCTTGCCATGCTGCCCTTTGCTTATAGCCTTATCAATATATGGCACTGCATCCGGCACTTTGCAGGCTGTGCAATTCATCTCTACCGTAACCTTACCTATTTTTTCAGCGGCTTTCTTCGCTTCTTCAGTCAGACTCTTAATATAGGTACCTGCCGATATAATAAATCCATTCATTGCATAGCCTTCCCGGTTTTTGGCACTATGTATCTTTATTGCCACCCTGTCTATCAGCTTTTTGTATACAGGCAAATCCAGTTCCGTATCCGGTTTCAAAGCGGCAAGGCCACCAAGGGTATTCCACCCTGCACTGGCAATATTCTCCACCTCTGAATCAATCCATTCCATAGCCAGTTCAAAGCCATACCTGCTGCCTGCTGCTACCCAGGGCACTGTGTAGCCACATATGTTATCCGAGGTTGCACCTTTTACCCATTCCTGCAGGTCTTCTTTGGTCATTTTGGCATCATCAGCAATAAGGCCAGCCAGGTACATAGCATCTGCATTGCCGGTTGCATACAGGTTCTTAGCCAGTTGATAATCCTTCTTAACCTTCTTTTCTATGATTTTCAGCTTCTCTACCTTTACCCCGAACAATGGTTCCTTCACGCCATGTTTCATCAGTATCTTTTTGATGTTAGGCTCACCGTAGCTTTCCAGTTCGGCCATTACTTCCTTTATAGTCATGAGTTCAATTTTCGGTGGTTAGAAATATTGTTTGTTAAACTTAACTGATTTCATCTTTCATTGGCATAAAACTTTACCATACCTGCACTTCCCTTTCCAGTTCAATCCCAAACCGCTCTTTTACCGACAATACAATTTCATCTGACAATTGCCATATTTCACTGCCTCTTGCACTGCCATAATTAACCAATACCAGTGCCTGTTTTTCGTGAACACCTGTATCATTCTTCCTGTAGCCCTTCCAGCCACATTGCTCTATAAGCCAGCCAGCAGGTACTTTAACCAAGGAATCGCTTACGCGATAGGAGGGTATAGTGGGAAACTGCAGCTTCAATTCTGTGAATTTAATTGTGGTGATGGTTGGGTTTTTAAAAAAGCTGCCTGCATTGCCTATTACAGCCGGATCTGGAAGTTTACTTTTTCGGATATTCATTACTGCATGAGCTATGGCTTTTACCGATAATTCGGTTACACCCAATTCTTCTAGTTCCTGCTCAATGGCGCCATAACTTGTATTGAATTTTGGCTGTTTGGTAAGCTTAAATAACACCGACGTAATAAATGCCTTGTCCTTGAGCCCGTGTTTGAAAATGCTGTCGCGGTAACCAAATTTACATTCCCTGTTATGATAGGTAATTGTAGTTTTTTCGTCCCAGTGCCAGTAAGTAACGCTTTCAATCGCCTCTCTAGCCTCAACGCCATAAGCTCCTATATTCTGTATAGGGGCGGCACCAGCGGTACCGGGAATGAGCGCCAGATTTTCAATGCCACCCCATCCTTTGTCTATAGCATAAAGTACCAGGTCGTGCCACAGCTCTCCGGCCTCCACCATCAGCCAAACATGAGTATCATCTTCCTTAATCTTAGTAATTCCCTTCAGCCTGTTGTGTATCACCAATCCCTTTACAGGGCCAGTAAGCAAGATATTGCTTCCACCACCAAGAATGTGTTTATGCTGGTAAAGCGCCGTAATTTCCGGGAGCAGATTGCCGTTATCCAACTCCAGAAAATACTCTGCCGGCACATCTATGCCGAATGTGTTGAATGGTTTTAGGGAAATGTTTGGCTGGAGATGCATGAATTCCAAAAGTACAGTTATTTATTTTTTTCTTTAAATTTCACCCCCAATCCATGACCACCGCTCAGTTTAATAATCCCGTTTTCATAAGTCAATCCCTCAGCCACATCTTCCTTCAGCAGCAACGGCCCATCTGCATCCACTTCATCAACCAGTGGCAGCAGATTAGCTATAGCAGCAGTACCAATGGTGCTTTCATTCATAGACCCCATCATGACCTTTAACCCCAATGATCTGGCTTCCTTTATCATTCTCAGTGCCGGTGTAATACCGCCGCACTTGGTGAGTTTAATATTGATACCGTGAAAACTGTCGGCACACTTTTTTACTTCATCTTCCGTTTTGCAGCTTTCATCGGCATACAGAGGAATCTGTGAGATTGCTTTCAGTTCCTTCATCGCATCATATTCTTCTTTGGCCAGTGGTTGTTCAATTAGTGTTATGTTGAGTTGTTTCAGTTCCGGCAGCAGCTTCCTGGTTTCTTCAAATGTCCATCCTTCATTGGCATCTATTCTTATCTGGGCTGTGGTATGTGCTCTTAAACCAATGAGCCTATCTATATTATCAGGCCTGCTCACCTTTACTTTATAAATAGGCCAGGGATGTGCATCCATTTTTGTTTTCATGTTTTCCAGCGTATCCAGCCCCAGGGTATAGTCGGTGAGTGGTATATGTTCCCATTTCAGACCCAATAACTGGTATAGAGGTTTACGGCTTAGTTTTGCCCATAGATCCCAGCCGGCAATATCCAAAGCTGCGGTAAGAAAATGCTGGCCGGGTATCAGGTGGTGCAGAAAATGCCAGAATCGCTGCGGGTCGTTGAGTGCATATCGTTCTATCATTCCCCGCTTGGCTTCCAGGCTTTCAATCATTTCCGGTACCGAAATATTGTAGTAATTAATAGCGGGGGCCTCCCCGTACCCGGTATGGTTACCAAGGCCAAGAGAAGTAATCAAAGTGGGCTGATGCGTTTTCCTGCCATGGGCGGTTTCGAATGGATATTCAAAAGGCAGTTCGCAGGAATAATATTTTAATTGCAACATTGGATAAAATTGCGATTATTTTTGCTCCCGAAAAACAACTCTTATGCCAAAAGTCCCATTTTGGGTTTTTATTTTGATTGCTGTTCTCTATTTCACAGCCATAAGGGTGGACACAATGGATATTGATGCCTCGCAATATGCCGAGATCAGCCGCGAAATGATGAAAAGCGGCGACTACCTGCACGTTTTCGACAGAGGCGCAGAATACCTTGATAAGCCGCCCTTGCTTTTTTGGGTGAGTGCAGCAAGCATGAAAGTATTTGGTGTCAATAATTTCGGTTATAAGTTCCCATCCATCCTTTTTGCATTATTTGCCCTTTTTGCTACCTATAAACTGGCCAGGCGGTTATATGGCGAAGCAACAGGACGTATGGCTGCGCTTGTGCTGGCCACCTGCCAGGGCATGTTCCTGATGACAAATGATATTCGTTGTGATACTATATTGATGAGCTGTGTAATCACTTCTGTATGGCTGATATATGAGTGGTTGCAGGATAAAAAACTGGTTTACCTGCTAGGTGGCAGCGCTGCAATTGCCGTCGGCATGATGACCAAGGGTCCGATTGCATTGATGGTACCGGTATTTTGCTTCATCAGCGACTGGGCATTTAAACGGCAATGGAAGAATTTTTTGCAACCGGCATGGCTTGTTTCGATTTTGGTTATTGCAGTACTGCTCATTCCTATGAGTATAGGTCTGTACCAGCAATTCGACATGCATCCCGAAAAAATGGTCAATGGTAAGCAACATGTGTCAGGCCTGCGTTTCTTCTTCTGGTCGCAAAGTTTCGGCCGCATTACCGGTGAAAGTCCATGGAAAAACGATGTGAATATTGGTTTTTTATTAAGCAATATGCTCTGGTCGTTCCTTCCCTGGATATTCCTGTTTATTCCTGCTGTTGTTATCAATGCTGTTCAGCTGGTTCGACAGAAGTTTCGCCTTGAGCCACAGCAGGAATGGCTTACTACTGGTGGTTTTTTGCTTAGTTACCTGGCATTGGGCTCTTCTGCATACCAGTTGCCTCATTATATATTTGTTGCATTCCCATTAGCCGCTATAATTACAGCCCGGTTTTTGTTCGAGCTGATTGAAGAAAAAAAGTACAATGGTTTATATCGGGTCATGAAACCAGTATATTGGGTCATTTCCATACTGGTATTACTTATCACTTTGCTGCTGATTGTTTATGTATTCCCTGCACACCCTTTGTTGATAGCCATTTGGGTTGCTGCATTTATTTTCTGGCTCTATCTGGCATTTAATAGAAAACTCACTGGTAAACTGTTCTGGATGCCTGCAATAGCGATGGTTATCATCAATTTTTTCCTCACCAACCAGGTATATTATTCTTTATTGAATTACCAGCTCGGCGCTAAGGCCGGGAAATATATCCGGGTCAACTCTCTGGCTTCAAAAGATATCGTTTTGTTCAGAGTTGAAGACCCTCTCAATTCTATCAACTTTTATGCTGATGACACAATTCATGGTTCTGACAGTATAAAAGATCTCTCAACTAAAAAGTACATTATTACCATGGATAAGGGCCTGAAAGCGTTGCAACAAAATGGATATGTATTCGATATTTTAATGCAAGGTCAATCCTATAAAGTGAGTGAATTAACTCCTGAATTTCTGAATCCTGCTACCAGGAAAAGTACCACGAAGGAATATTATATTTTGAAGGTGAAATAGCCTTTCGTGGTTTATTCACATTATTGAGTGAAATTACTCACATTATTGAGTAAATTCTAAAAAGCTCTGTAAATTGTTTATATTCAATTGCTAATGAAAATATCTTAAAATATTTAGGTCTTGCATACGGCTGGAGATTTTTGATAACTAACGATGGCTATGAAGATGTATGGAAAGATGATTCGCTACTAATTGTTTAATACTTTTGCACCTCAATTCCCCCATATGCAATTCGACCGCACAGGCATTTCAGATGACCAACTGCTCCGGCTTTATAAAGAACTGGTGCTGCCCCGCATGATCGAGGATAAAATGCTCGTGCTCCTCAGGCAGGGGAAAATCAGCAAGTGGTTCAGCGGCATCGGGCAGGAAGCCATTGCTGTGGGCGCTACACTGGCTCTTGATGCAGATGAATATATTATGCCCATGCATCGCAACCTGGGCGTATTTACCGCCCGCAAAATGCCGTTCGATAAACTGTTTATGCAGTGGCAGGGCAGTAAGGCGGGCTTCAGTAAGGGCAGGGAGCGGTCGTTCCACTTTGGTGCAAATGAATACCACATCTGCGGTATGATCAGCCACCTTGGACCGCAACTTGCAATTGCCGATGGCGTAGCTCTGGCACACAAACTGCGGAAAGAAAAGAAGATTTCTCTTGCCTTCACTGGTGATGGCGGCACCAGCGAAGGAGATTTTCATGAGGCGCTCAATGTTGCCGCTGTGTGGGGCCTGCCGGTTATCTTCCTTGTTGAGAATAATGGCTATGGCCTCAGCACCCCTAGCAGTGAGCAGTTTATATGTGAGCAGATAGCCGACAAGGCCATTGGCTATGGAATGAGAGGCATCACCATTGATGGCAATAATATACTTGAAGTTTATAAAGAAATCAGCAAGGCCAGGGCTTATTGTATCAAAGAGCAAAAACCTATGCTGGTGGAGTGCATGACCTTCAGGATGAGGGGGCATGAAGAGGCCAGTGGTGTTAAATATGTACCTAAAGAACTTTTTGAAGTATGGGCCCAAAAAGACCCTATAGCGAATTATGAGCAATACCTGGTAAGCCTGGGGTTGCTTGATGAAGCAAAAATTGCAGCTATAAGGGCAGATATACACCATATTATTGAAGATGGGATTGCGATTGGTTTTGAACAGCCGCACATCAAACCCGATACCAGCGAAGAGCTGGCTGATGTTTATGCACCGGCATCCAATAAAGTAAATAAGCCTGGCGCTGCCGGTACCGAAAAGAAGTTCATTCAGGCTATCAGCGACGGACTGCACCAATGCATGGAGCGGCACCAGAATCTGGTACTGATGGGCCAGGACATAGCTGAATATGGCGGTGCCTTTAAGGTCACAGATGGTTTTGTCCAGCAGTTTGGTAAGGAGCGGGTGCGCAATACACCTCTTTGCGAAAGCGCCATTGTAGGGACTGCGCTTGGTATGAGCATCAAAGGGTTTAAATCGATGATGGAAATGCAGTTTGCCGATTTCGTAACTGTAGGTTTTAACCAGATCATCAATAACCTGGCCAAGATACACTATCGGTGGGGACAGAATGCCGATGTGGTTATCCGGATGCCCACAGGTGGCGGTGTTGGTGCAGGGCCGTTTCACTCGCAAAGCAATGAAGCCTGGTTTGCGCATACTCCCGGCCTTAAAGTGGTTTATCCGTCGACACCAGAAGATGCCAAGGGGTTGCTGATAGCCGCGATTGAGGATCCTAACCCGGTAATGTACTTTGAGCATAAAGGCCTTTACCGGAGTGTAAGCGGAATGGTGCCGGATGGCTACTATACGGTGGAAATAGGCAAAGCCCGGCAGGTGCAAAACGGAAGCGATATCTCTATTATCACTTACGGAATGGGTGTGCATTGGGCTACCGGATATGCCAAAAATCATCCGGAAATATCGGTTGATGTCCTTGACCTGCGCACTTTACTACCGTTGGATTACACTGCCATAAAAGCGGCGGTTCAGCGGACAGGTAAAGTATTGCTGCTGCATGAAGATACGCTGACTGGTGGCATAGGTGGCGAACTTGCTGCCTGGATTGCAGAACATTGCTTTGAAATGCTGGATGCCCCGGTTATGCGGTGTGCCAGCCTGGACACTCCGATACCATTTGCGATCGAATTGGAGCAAAATTTCATGGCCAACGGCAGGCTAAATGATGTAGTTCAGAAATTACTGAATTATTGATGCTTTCTGAAGATGACTCACACCTTTGAGGTGTAGGATACGACCTATATTTGACTTTAGACTTTTTCTGGCTTACTTTCGTATACGAAATTTGGTTTGTATGGAAATACGCATTAGATATGTAGCATTGATACTGGTTGCAGTACTGTTCTTTTCTTGCAATAATGTGCAAACCAAAAACCATGGCCCGATAGTACTTGGCGACTCCGCTACAATAGTAACTGAAAACGACCCCGATAAGCTGCGTGACCTTGTAAAAGATCTGACACCCGAGATCAAGACTTCGGATGTAAAAGACTCCATTGAGGCGGCACAGAAAGCAGCTGCACAGCAAAAAGAAGCGGATACTGCCAAAAAAGCTACCGCTACCACTACCCAGCAGGCACCGGCTACATTAACGGGCAATGGGCTCAAGGCTGATTTTGGTTCGTTTACTTTTCTGATACCTGATGTTACTGCAAAACTGGCCAGCAACCCCAACCTTGCCAGGGCCAACGGCGCTGTTTATAGTTTTACAAGCGGAACAATAGCAGGCAACCACATACAAGTAACAGCAGGGGTAACCAAAATTTCGCAACGCTATCAGACGGTTATAGCTATCAAAAACCAGTTAGGTACATTGCCACTTGAGACGCTGTCGACCACCACAGCCTGGCAGGCCCTTAAAGGAACCGGTAATGTGTATAAGATAACCGGGCTTGATGAAAAAATGCTCGAATATCCTGAAGCCAACAAGAATACCATACGGGCCGCAGTTATGAAATCTTGCAAGCGACACAAAATAAGCCGCCGCAAAACCGAGGAATGGGAGGCAAGTGTACGCAACGCGCGTGCCGTGAACCAGAAACCTATGTTTGTTATCCTCCGCTCGGTGATGTGGAAGGTGGATGGCAAGGATGCAAATGGCAAGGTTTTCTCCAAACAGATCAGGGTAGATATGCCGCTGTAGTTGCTAACACAGGGATATATCATAAACTCCTTACATTTACATAGGTCCTTTTATATCAAAATTCGGATCTTTAAGTTTTGACCTGTTTATGAAGCCTCAAACATAACTGCCTCTGAAGCAACTATTTCTTACTGCATTGCTGTTTTGCCTGTTGACCAATTTGCAGGTGCAGGTAAACCTTGTACTAAGTCCGGATTTTGAAGATTATGTCAACATTAGCCCACATTGCAGTCTAAGAGGCTTCAAATGTTAAAGTTTGTGTATTTCGGAAAATAATTCCCTCTGTTTTTTCGCAGGGAGGTACGGGATTGAAATTTCTATTGCAAGTATAAAGCCTTCGCATTGGTTTGTAGTACACAA